>JBHIEO010000033.1:0-10869 GCA_046760665.1 Bathyarchaeia archaeon | reverse complement strand
TTTGGAGCTTCAAGGTTTATGCCGATGCGGTCTGAAAGTTCTGCAGCTTGTTTTATAAGATGTTTGCTTGTGCCTGGCATGATTCTTAGGTGGATGTAACCGGTGTACCCTTTGTTTCTTAGAATTTGGAGAGTTTCTAACTGTTTTTCGGTTATGTAGTCTGGGTCTTTGGTTATGCAACTCGTGAGAAAGAGACCGCATATTTTTCTTTCTTTCCACAAATGCATGGTGATTTCGTCGAGTTTTTGTGGAAGCCATGTCATTCTTGTGCATTTTCTTTGTGCTCGGAAGAAGCAGTATTTGCAGTTGTTCTCACAGTTGTTTGTGTACAGCGTCTTAAGTAACGGCGTGCATTTTCCACGCGCGGCTGCATCATATATAGGAATAGCTGTGCGGTCGAATTCTGAGCCTAGCTTGAGCATGTACAATTTATCTCGTTTCTTAAAAGGACTTGTTACCACTTTCACCAATCTGTATATTCGGTTTCTTAAAGAAATGGTTTTTTACAATGCTTTTGTTTATCTCTGAGAAAAAACTATTGCACGCTTACTTTAAAAGTAAGTAGGCTTACTCTATCTTTTGTAGGTTTATTTTTAACCATTTTCCATGCTTCTTTTTTCCAAAGAAACCACATTCAAGATTGACACAAACGTAGAACCGTAAACGGTTTTTAAGGAACAAAAAACACTGCAAAAACAAGCCCTAACCGTTAAACAATCCTATTTTGACTTCCCCCACGTTTCAAAAACCTCAACTTTTCTGTTACATCTTAAGCCTACTATAGGTGAAGTTATCCAATACTCGAAGCTGAAGGCTGTAAAACCGTTCTTCAAAGTTAAAGTGTTATGTATCTCGTGCTGTCCCACAAGTGATATCCGAGATCGGGATATTCCGCATAAGTAGCCTGAACAGATAGAATAAACGAGGCAAAGGCAGTGGTTGACAGAGACGGAATCAAAACAAATGTTATCGATTGTTTCGAAATCGTCCACTACTTTGGCACATCCAAAACAAAAGAGGCCTTCTTTCCATTTAAATTTTGCAGATGTTTCAACGAATTTAAAACATCTAAGGAAGCCATTTATATGGGATTGCATTACTATACGCGTTGGAGGAAAAGGCTTTGAGAGTTCAGCCTCTTAGGCGAATTGCCGTTCTTCTGAAAATAGGGGTAATAGGCTACCTATTAGAAGCTGTTGCTTGGGCACTTTTCTGGCCAAGTATTGCTGGATTGTATTTTTTAGGTTATCTAGGTTTTCCCTTGAGTGCTTTAGGCTTAATATTAGCGGGGCTTGGCTGTTTCGCCCTTGGGAAACTTTACGATAAATGGCTTGCCTCAGTGACTGGCATCACTTACATCGCCACAGCTGTGCCCTTCTTCCTAATGAACAACTTATTACACAGTGTGGGTGGCCCCTTTTCAAATAGATCGTTTGGAAGCTTAGCTTTTTTTATTGCAATAGGTGGATATAGCCTTCTCAATTTGTCTTTGTTTACTTGGGCAGCAGCAGTGATGGACATCGTAAGGCTCGCTCACCACACCCGTTTTGCCAATGCTATATTCGTTACTTCTTGGATTACCTTTATCATTATCTTGCTCAGCTTACCTCTAAGTCTCTGGACCCCTCTTTTTCCGTCATTATTTGGGACGCCATCCTACGTCATAGCGCAAATACTGAGTGCAGTATTTATACACAAAATCAGCTCCGAGATCCGACAAACGCCTCGAAACTTCAAAAGTCAGAACAGTTCTACCATAAACAATAGGGACCGCTTAATTAGAGGCTGACCCATCACTAAAGAAGAGTGGATTCGCGTCATAAACTGAAATTGACAAAAATAGCGCAAGGCAAACATGAGGAGGTTTAGATGAAAAGTTGTATCAGCGACTCCGCCACAACGGTTCTTATCGCGAAAATGCCAAGTCCCTTTTCATGAATAAGGCTATATGGGTGCGTAACTTTCAGCTTGATACTGTAGTCTATCAATTGTTTTTCAAGTTCTAACCTAAACTTCCTAAATCTTTTGTCAGTATTTTCGTAAGAGTCCAGTCCATGTCTTTTTCAAGGTCATTCAACTACATTGTTTTAGTAGCCAATTATTGTCTTCTTCAGGTTGACTTGGTAGAGCTTGTGGAGGTGGTAGCTCAGAAACGTAGACACCAATCCTTCTAGTACTTTCTCAAGCAGTTCATGAGGAACAAAAGCTACGGTGTAACCGTGCAGTTTTTTCCTCTTCGTAAGCCCTAGACGGTGGAAAACATTACTCACGCACTTGCTGGAAACTTTAGGGTTGTACTCTGCATTAACCATGTCAGCTAGAACCTTCAGACTAAACCATCTTGCTGAGTGTTGCAAGGCTCCATTTGAGACAGGCAAAGCAGAACCTGTTCTTCCTCAGCTATGTTAAGAGCTTCAATTCGAAAATTTTGTTGATAGTCTCTGTGCCATTCAGCTAAAATTTTCCACTCTTCTTGTGAACCCATGAACTTTGAAGTGAGAAAACTTTACGAAAGAATTGATATTTCAAACATAGTAACCGCAACATTCGATGCACTGTTCAAGCCATTATTCATAATGACAAAGGCTCTTGTTATGCGAAGTACATAGAGTTTGCTTTTGAGGGTTTTACAGTCTTGAGGTGCACTTGGGGAAATCTTTGTTTTCACGCCTTATCACAATTCTGAAGGCCCTACTTAATGTCACGCACACCCTCCAATCTTGCAATTCCGCAAATCGGCATTAGGGAATACAGGTCAAACCGTTTTTTAACTCTCCATCTTTTTCATCGTATCGGCTCACGTATCCAGAACGTTTGCTGTAGGAAGCATTAATGAGAATGTGTAGCATGTGGTACAATTTTAGATTGTTCAAGTACTCCGCCTCGTCGATGCACGGAGTAACCCTGTCTTCTTCTTTTGATCTGAATATTGTGTCTTCTATGGTCGATTAACCCCTCAGCAAGATAGCAGAGTGCTAAGTTTACTGGGTTCAGTCTGCTTTTTCCTGATTCATTTACGCCTAAAACGCATCCTAGGAGATAAGCGTCAAAAACGTCGTAAAAAAGCTTCCTTCAATCCATCGTTTAGCCAATATTTGTTTTGCTTTCCGCATGGAAGGATGTTTCTTGAAAACTTCGTCGATTTCTTCGTCAACTTGTCTAGGTTCTACGGTTGCTTTTGAGTCTAGCATTTGCACGACCTGAACTGACATAAGGCTGTGCAATTCTTTAGATGGAATTGTCTTTGATATTGTGGTCGTGGCTCCAGAAATCAACTATTTTGTAGTCTTCGCTTTTCTTTGCCATCATAACAGAAGGCCTTAATTGTACTTCGCAATTTCGGTCTTTGTTAGGAAGCCACGTGGGTTCTGTTAGGGTGTCGCCGTAGAAACCGCATGGTTTCACGGTTTGTGGCACAGTTTCCCATAGCGCCAGACGCTATTCTTTTGATTTTGCTCTCTTTTTTGCGCTACCATGTTGCCTTCCGCTTTCTTCTTCTTTTTGGCGTAAAGTCGTCACACGCTTTATCATGAGCCTCTACGACACATCTACCTTCTGCTCTAGCGTGTAAGTACATTGGGTTGTGCGGAACTTGATGTTAGAGAATGCTATCTGCAACTTGGTGGCAAGATAAAACTGCTAAGGTTCTACTGTTTCGATGTGAGAGATACGTCTTCTTTTAGCGATATTGCCTCAAATAGTATCCTTCTTCTTTTTTGGGTCCGAAGCTTCGTACGCCTTTTTTTCGAAGTTGTTGTCGTAGTTTTTGAGCGTAATGATGTGTTATTTCGCCTCGTTTTTCTAGGTAAGTGATTATTTCTTCCCCTTGTTGTTCGTTGTCGCATCGGCGAAGGAAATCGATTACGTCTGGGTCGTAGTTGGAAAAGTTTCTTCGAGCGGTTGCTGTCTTTTCGGCGGTTTTTTCATCGGAGCGCATAGCGTTGATTGTAACTTTCTGTTCACCCATATTCATTTCTTTTGCCAAGTTTGGGAACATTTTCTTAAAGTGTTCTTTACTGATTTCCATGACACGTTACGCCTAGCGTTCTCTTTTTAGGAAAGGATTCTTCAATTTTTTCTATGCAAGAACAAGTATTTAACCGCTATTGTGAACGCATTCAATTTTTACTAGTTATTCTACCATATGCTCAAGATCAAAAAAGTCCTTGCTAATGAAAGTATTTTACGAAGAGAAAACTTATTGGGTGGCTTTATGGGACATTTGCGCATGTTGCATTAGCTTGGACGTATATTCCTCTTAAATCGTAGACTTGTGCAGACACGTTTACGTTTTCTCCAAGAATATCCGCTTCAAAGGATATTAAGTAAGTTCCATTGCCATAATCAGTGAAACTATAACTGCTTTGTTCATCTGCACGCAGCCAAGAACCAGAATTCTCATACAACACTGTCACGTTTTCAGCCAACGCAGGAACTCTCTCATTCAACACATTGCAAGTCACGTTTATCTGCCTTACACTGCCTTGCAGCGTCTGATAAACACCTTCTACCATAAGAGATGTGGTCACATTCACAATATAAGACTGACTAACATTGACTTGGCGGTCTAAAAGTGAAAAATTAAAGTCAACGTAAGCGCTTGAAACGCCGAAGGCGTTGATGCCCCACGATAGATATGTTCCATTAGTATATGGCGACATATTTCTAAGCAAAAAGTTGAGAACTGGCTTTCCAAACTGGTATAAGCCTCCTAAGAAAGACACCCATCTTTCTAGATTCGAAAAAAGAATCGAATTATCACCTCCAACCGAGATGTTAGCCAGCGAACCAATAACTACATGTCTAGATCCAAGTTTCACAGTAAATACAAAATCATTTGCCCTAACTGGATCAATTCTCTGCAATGATTTACCCACTTCGTAAATGTAAAGCTGTGTTGACAACAGAACAAGACTCACCAACAAGACTGCCAACACAAGAATCTGTCCCGAACATCGTCCACAATTTTTTTCTTTCACGATGGCTCACCTCGCCTTTGCCAATTGTAGGCGAAGAAGATAGTAGTTGCCATGTATGGACGGGCTGGCACATGGATATTGAATAGAAACCACGTTTCCGTTTGGAATAATGCCGTTAGAAATGGAGACGTTGTTAACTGGCTGCAGATTTTCATCATAAACGGTTAGATTGTAAGAGATGCTTACTGGTAGCAATATGTCTAGTGCATTCGCTAGAGTGGTCCAGTTTCTTTCGTCAATCAGCCTACCAAGCTGTCCGTCATTGTCTATGGAAATAAGGGCTTGCATTCCCATTGTTGGTATACTATCACCATTATTGGATATAGGAGAAACCAAAGTAGTCATGGCAAAGGCTGAGAACAACAGCAGAATTGACAAAAACGCTTCAACAGTTCTCATTTGTCCCCTTTTATTAAACATCGTAGCTTGGTACACCCCTAGATGTCATAATAAATTCATACAGCACAAAGTTCACACTCACAACATAGGTTAAAGCAACAACCTTCGACTTGGCAGTCAAATCGCTAAAATTTGCACCAATTTCCAACGGTAACTGTGGATAGGCATTCCACTCTGCAAAAGAGGTTGAGCCATTATTCCCATTAAGCACAAACATCATCGGGCTAGCTTCTGAAAGGCGTGGAACGCTGTACTCTGCCGTTTGGTTTCCAACAATAGTTTGAGAGAGGTTAAAGCAGTAGTTGTACGTAAAGACATAAGCGTTTGAAACCTCCACATTTGGATGTTGAAAAGAGACATTCAAAAAGTGGTCTAGAGGACTAAGTTTAAGAAAAGTCTTATTAGGTTCGGGAGTTTCAGAGTTGTGGCCAAAGGAGTACACGTTAAAAGCCATCATTTGAGAATCCGCCCTTGCTTTCGCAAACACTACAAGCAATGTAGTTCCATTCAGCGAATTCGGTAGAGTAGCGTTTACTAAGCCTACTCCATTAGAGGCGGTTGAAGAAGAAACATTATCGATATATGTGTCAACCACTATGTAACATTGTAATGATGTTGAAATGGGAAAACCGAATTTGCTGGTGGAAATTTGAAAGGTGTAGTTGGTTTCGTTTTCCCCACTTTGACTCGAAGTTAAATTTACAGAAACTTCGAATAGAGAGCTGATTCTTATGTTCCAAGATATGTCTTTAGTTCCTAAAGCGCCTAAAATTTCTCGGTAAGTTAATGAGTAAATGTTGTCACTGTTCAATCGAGAAACTTTGTCTAAATCCAATTGATAAGGATGCTGAGTTTCTGACGCTAAACCGAAGACTGTTGGAATAACTCCTTTTATTTGTCCCCAATCTGATGGTTCTCCTGGGCTTAGAAGTATGTATTCTGCCAAGCTTCTGTAAAGTTCCACATCATTCATGTTTAGTGAGTCATTTAGATAAGGCTGCACAACTTTAGCTGTACCAACCATTGCTGAGACGATGAGAATTACCATAAGCGAACATGCAAAGAATGTGTCTACCGAAGATGTCGGCATCTCTAAAAAGCCACACCCCTATCCTGGTACGGCACCCAACATTTCCGCTAAGTAGTTTTGAGACAGCAAAAGAGAAATATAGCTAGTGACTGCAAGCATCGCTGAATATTTAAAGCCCGCGGCGAAAGTGCCTTCGCTTATTTTGCCTATGAAAAAACCGGACATCCAACATTGAAAAATTATACCTATGGAGAACATAACAATCTGTTGTTGCATGGAGCTTAGCATGGATGGTGAAGAGCCTGGAACGCTGATTTGGGTGAGAACATAAACGGTAATTGCTACTATAGAAGTCGTGAGGGCTATTAGCACACTCCAGACGAAAGCCAACAAGACGTAAGGTTTGAGTGTTGAACGTTTGTTCGCCTCTATATCTTTATTCTTTTCACTATACTCAGCTAATATTTCCAACGCGTTCGCAGATCCTCCACCAAACTCTATAGTTTCAATTAGGATTAAGAAATAGACCAAGACGGGCCAGCTTCGAATTTGCTTTTTTATGTTACCAAAAATCTTTCTAAGCGGAACTCCCCACTCAATTTGGCTGCGGACAAGTTTCAAGGTTTCACTAAACGGTCCATAGCCTGTCCTTTTGGTAGCTTGAATAATGCTCTTCACAGGGGAAAGCCCAACTTTTCTTGACTCAGTTACGTCTCTAAGAAAACTAGGCATAGCTTCTTCCGCAGCAAAGTTGGCCTTTGCGATTTTTCGATAAGTAAATGCGGGAGGCATGGAAATTGCCAAGAGACAAATAGTTATCAATCCAGGCAAAGTCAACGTTTCAGTAATAAATTTTAAGGAGGGCAAAAACATGACAACAGCAAAAAAACCTGAAACTGCCCCACCTGTGATTATACTGTTACGGTATGCTTCTTTTACAGTTAACATATTGCTTTGACGTGCAAGGTTAGCTATCGCCATGAAAACGAATGTAATGAAAGGAGTTGCAAGGAAAATCAAAGCATACAGAAGTGGTTGCGTAGCGGAAGAAGATAAACCTAAAGACATGTATTCAGTCATCGCTGTGGCGGACATTACAGCATACAAAATGTAGACGCATAGTGTGACAATAAGCATCACTGCATAAGCCTCAACCAATGTTCCCAATCTTTCAATTGAACGGAATGCTGCTGCACTTTGCACTTCTAAGATGGAGCGAAGCTTGCTTCTCAAAAAATTTACAACGTTTATGCCGCTTTTCACCGAGGAAACATACCCTGCAAGGAAGTCGCGGTAAGTTTTGGAGATTGTCTGCTCAGCTTTCTTGTACATAACAGTTAAAGGATCGTATCCCAAAACTTCAACCTGCCGCACCATCTCCTGTGCTTCTTTTTGAGTTTTAGGCAGCAAGCTGATTCGGCACATTTTTTTCCAAGCATCATAAACAGCAATTCCACTGGCTGCCATCAAAGTAAACAACATTACACTGAAAGGGAGCTCCCTGTCAATCTCTGAAGCTTTTTGTTTTCTAGAAAACAACTTTATCACAGAAGTGAACACTTTCATTGGGTTAAAACTTAATGCCACGGCGTTTCACCTTTATTTTTCTCGAACTTTTTTGGGAGTGTAGTAGTATTTGCTCAAAACATCATTTACACTACGATAGTCTCTGATATTACGCTCCGCCATGTTCAACAGCATTTTCTTCCGCTGCTCCAAGTCGTCTAAAACCCGCTCAACAGAGATATCTAGATTCTTCGCAATCTTATCTATCAAATAACTGTCGCTCAAGTTTTCTTGAAAGGTATCAGTAGATGAACTCCACGTAAACACTCTTTTTATTGAACTTACATCTTTTATTTCAGACACTTGAATGAATTTTCTGCTAGAAAGCCTTTTCTCATCGCTTAGAAAAATGGGGTTTCTAACGTGTTTCACGATAATTGCACAGTTCATCAATGAAATAATGGATGATGGGATATTCATTGGGGGCTGTGTGAGTCTTTTAATCGCTGTCTCCACGTCTTCTGCATGTATTGTGCATAAACCGCCGTGTCCTGTTGCGAGGGCTTGGAAGAGTACATAGGCTTCTTCACCTCGCACCTCACCGACGATGATTAGGTCTGGGCGATGTCTTACAGCAGACTTTATCAAATCATACAGTGTGATTTCTCCTTCGCTTTCC
The DNA here is from genome assembly GCA_046760665.1 of Bathyarchaeia archaeon. Taxonomy (GTDB): domain Archaea; phylum Thermoproteota; class Bathyarchaeia; order Bathyarchaeales; family SOJC01; genus JBHIEO01. The sequence continues at coordinate 2,276 of JBHIEO010000033.1, read as the reverse complement.
GTTCCAAACCCTGAACGAGCAATTGTCGCCGCCCAGTTTTCATGAGGGAGGTTGATTTCAGCAACTTCTTCCACAGAAATTATCTTGTAGTTAGGTCTTACCAAGCATGCAATTGCGTTAAGTGCAGTTGTCTTGCCTGCTCCTGTCGCCCCCATTATCATAACTGACATCTTATTTTCCATCAAAAGCCACAAGTATGCAGCAATATTTTCGTCTATGGTTTCGTTTTCAATCAAGTCTACTATAGTGAACGGGTCTTCGCGAAACTTTCGTATGGTGAAACTTGTTCCCGAAGGTGTGGTTTCTCTTCCATAAGATACTGCTAAACGATGTTGCCCTGGCAAGGTGACGTCTACAATTGGGAAAGCTATGCTAACGTGTTTCCCAGCTTTGTGAACAATCTTCATTATAAAATCGTTAAGCTCCTGCTCTTCCTTGAAGAAAATGTTCGTTCTAATATTTTCATATCGTCTATGCCAAAGGAAAATGTGTTTGTTAACCCCAGTGCAGCTTATGTCTTCTACATAGAGGTCGAACATTAATGGATCTATTTTCCCGTAGCCGACAATGTCTCGCTCGAGATAGTATAAAATTTTTCTTAGGCTTATAGGAGAAACATCTTTGAACACTTTTTGGTGTGCGTCGATGATGCCTGGTATTTGGGCGTGGAATGATTCGCGCAGTGTTTCATCGCCTTTAGGGGCTTGGAGTTCGTATTCTAGAATATTTTTCACTTTAAAGAAAAGGTCATTCTCTTCTTTTGTTAGAGGTAATTCGTCAACAACGTATAGGTATGTTCCTGTCTCCTCATTTTGAACTATAGATGCGTAAGAGAAAGGAGCCTTTAGCGGGTAAGTTTCTACCTCAACGTACCCTTCTGGCACAGTCCACCTTTTTAAATTTAAGTATCCAGCTAATGTTTCTTCCGAAACACCGAAAGCCGTCTCCTCTTCCTCATGTGTCTCTTTTTTTTCTTTTTTTCCCAACTTCAGTTTCACCCGTTTTCCCCCCAAGAGGTGAGATAAAGATTGACGGTTGAGCCGTTCATGTAGCACTCTAAAAGTGCTGGACCGTGGCCGCTTGAGTAGTTTCCGAAAGCAAAAATTCTTTTAGGAAGATACACACGGTTAGTTATGCTGCCTTCGAGTATTGACCCTAAAGCTCCTTCAACCCATGCTTGTAAGGATTCGTTGCGGAGTCTAATCCAGTAATGCTTGTTGCCAATAGTTGAAGGTAGCAGCAGAATGGCTTCAGATGTCGTATTCGCTGTTATTGTTAATATTATTAGTTCGTATCCCTTTGATGCCACATGGTTTAAGAGATTTTCCACCTGTTCCATCTCTGGTATGGTTCGTAAGGTTGTTGCGTAAGCGGCGAAGGAAGAGATTAGAATGCTAGACACCGCTACTAAGGCGAAGAAGGAATAGATGTAGCTTGGCGCTATTGTCGGCATCTTAGTCTCATCCCTGTATCCTTTCTAGCTTGATGTTGCACACTAAAGTTTCCACTTTTACGAAAGCTCCACTTGCGTTGCTTGATACAGGAAGCACTACCATGTCGCTTCTTCCATCAAGAGCTGTTTTGACGAAAATGGAAGTTATTGGATAGGAGAAATTGTAGGTTTGTAGGGTTGAAGTTACGTTTACGCAGGTGGATTTGATATTGAATTCGCCTTGGGCAGTTATGGTGGTTGATGAGTTTAGGTTGATTATATAAAGCCTAAGTGTGTTTATGGGTTTTCCTTGGCTGAAGCCTGTTTCGCTTATGGTCACTAGAGGGCGATAAGTAAGAGTTAGTTCTGGTGAAGGTGTTCCTGGTGATAAGTAGAGCTGTGCCATTGTAAACGCACTTTGATTGATTATTGCTCTTCTATCACCTTTCATGTAAAACGTAAAAACCGAAATTTCAGCTGAAGGTAACTCATAAACAGCCTTTCCTATGCTGCTATTAAGAATTACTTCGTAGAATGTGTTGTTGTCTGTAATGTTTACCAGAAGGTTTTTTGTTGTTGGGTATGTTCTAAACATGCCACCTGAGTCTTCAAAATGATAAACGTTGGAAGCTTTTGGAGACCATTTTATAAATTCGATGGATTCTTCGAAAGAGAGCATATTTTGTTTTGCCATAGCAACGTTGAGAAGTTGTCCTCTTGTTTGAATTTTTGTTACGGAAACATAATAGGTAGCTGATACGATTAAAGTGAGAGAGACAAACAACATTAGAAACGAAACAGGCAGAGCCGTTGCTCTTCTTGAGAGTAAGAATTGTAACACTGC
>JBHIEO010000032.1:0-11004 GCA_046760665.1 Bathyarchaeia archaeon | reverse complement strand
ATATTATGCGCGTAAAATAAGGATTTAAACGTAATTCATGTAGTTTGGCGCCGGGCAAGGGATTTGAACCCTGATAATTTAAACAAAAATTTAAACCCATCCGAGCTACAAACAACCGTGAATGTCGATGTTTGGTTTTTCAATTTGGATTCATTTAAAATCAAGTTTAATACCTTTAAGACAATTAAGTTTTGATTACAGTTTTGAGTATTACAGTTTTGGCGTTAGAATCAACTGTCTAATCATTTTTTGCCGTATTCATAAAGTCCAAATAGGTTTCCATCAGGGGCTACAATTTCTTTGCTCCCAACATAGAGCACTTCACTTGCATCAAAAATCATAAGTTTTATCATGGATATACTTAGTGTTTAATTCGGAATAATTATTTTTTCCTCCAAACAAACTGCAAGCATTGCAAAATTGTTTTATTACTCAGAAGTTTGATTTCGCTAGGACAGATGAAACAGTGTAGTTCACTCTTTTTTAGCGCAAGAAGGTTTATATTCAGCTTTCTCTCTTTAGGGGTGAATATTCTGGTGAATATTTTGTCAACAGAGAAACTACAGATTGAACTTGATGTAGACTTGATGGGAAAACTTAAGACAAAAGCTGATACAGCAAACAAAACACCCTCAGAGATAGTCGCTGAACTACTCAGGGAACAATTGAAGTAAAAACATACGGCTTTTTGTTCTTAATGGAGTCCGTGTCTAACTCCCCTTTTTTCGGAATTAATCCTCCATTTAATGCTTTAAGAAATTTAAGCTGCAAACAACTTCTTTTCTGCTTGCAGCAGGAGCATTTTTAGAAGAGTTAAATAGATGCGTCGAAAATTATTCTTATGAAGGCGTGGCTTAACATGAAAGTAAAGGTGGAATATCTAGGTTTCATCAAGAACATGCTCAACAAACGAGTTGAAGAATTTGAGCTAAGAGAGAACACTTCTCTTCAAGAACTTCTAGGCAAACTATCGAACCTCTACGGAGCTCCCTTCAAAAAGGAAGTTTTTGAGCCAGGCCAGAAAGATGTGAAATACGGTTTTGTTGTCACCGTGAATGGAGTATTGATGGGTCAACTTGAAGGTGTTAAGACAAAGCTAAGAAATGGAGATCACGTTATTCTCATGTCGCTGATGAGTGGTGGCTAGCAAAAATCCAAAAAAGTTATAGTCTATTTTCATCAACTAGCATTCTCTCCAAAGGGAGAATGTAGTATTGAAGAATAGAATTCAAACCTTAAAGGCTTCTTTTAAAAAAGATTTTGATGGCTACATAGTCACCAACCCCATTAACATACTCTATTTTACAGATTTCTTAGGCGCTGTTGTACTGTTAGTTCCAAGGGAAGATGAAAGTATCCTTTATGTTTATGGCGTAAACTATGAAGAAGCGAAGGCTGAGGTGGAAAACTGTAGGGTTGAACTGGTAAAACGTAATGAGGACTTGATCAAAAAAGTTGTAAAGCAAATTAGAAGTCAAAAGTTGAAAAAGCTGGGTTTTGATGCAATGAACTTTCAAACATATGAAAAGTTCAGAAAAACGCTGAAAAACGCTGCCACACTCGAAGCCAAAAGCGAATACGTTTGGAATCTCCGCAAAGTAAAAGATGAAGACGAGTTGAAGAAAATGCGAAAAGCCGCGAAGTTAACAGTTGAAGGGATGCAGACTGCCTGCGAAACAATCAAAGCTGGGCTTCGGGAGTATGAAGTTGCCGCGGAAATTGAATATACGATGCGCACCCGCGGGTCCTATGGCGTAGCCTTCGACACGATAGTTGCTTCTGGCATCCGCTCAGCTTATCCCCATGGGGGTTGCAGTGAACGAAAACTCAAAAAAGGTGATCTTGTTGTTGTCGACATTGGGGCGACATATAAGAACTACCGCGCAGACATGACACGAACATTTGTTGTTGGCAACCCGTCTGCAAAGCAAGAAAAAATCTATGATGTCGTGAAAACAGCCCAAGAGAAAGCTTTTAAGAAAACATGTGAAGGCGTGAAGGCTGCGGAATTGGACGCTGCTGCAAGGAATGTTATAGAAAGGGCGAGGTATGGTGAATATTTTGTTCACGGTCTCGGCCACGGCATTGGATTAGAAGTGCATGAGCAACCAGTTTTGAATTCTACAAGCAAAGATGTGCTGAAAAGTGGAAATGTGGTTACTGATGAACCTGGTGTGTATATTATTGGCTTCGGCGGCTTCCGAATCGAAGACACTGTATTAGTTAGGAAAGGCAAGGCGGAAAGGCTGACCGAGGGATTTTACATTTTAAAATGTTCATAAAAAATGTTATTTTTTTACCTAAATTTAAAAAAACATATATGTGTAAAAATCAATCATAGCATTTATATACTACTTTGTAGTTTATGCAAAAATATGCACCCAGATAAAATTCCAAAACTTCTGTACGAATTGATTAAAAACTCTCGAAGAAGCGATAGAGATTTAGCAAAGGTTCTCGGATTTTCGCAGCCTACCGTTACGAGAACAAGGAGAAAGCTTGAAGAAGAAAAATATGTTCTCCAATATACTGCTCTGCCAGACTTTACTAAGCTTGGATTCGAGCTAGTAGCATTTACTTTCACGCAATGGTTACCAGAGGAAAAGACGAAAGCCGAGTCACCCTACAAGTGGCTTGAAAAGAACCCTAGAGTAGTATTCGCTGCCGAAGGCAATGGACTTGATGGAAAGAGCGCCATAATCGTCACTGTGCATAAAAACTATGCAGATTATTCAAATTTCGTTTCAGACTTACGGCAAAAATCAGCCGTTTACAGCATGAATTCTTTCATGGTAGCTTTGACTGATATTAAAAAGCACCTTAATCTCGCTGATCTCCAAAAAGTCTAAGCAAACTTGGAAATTTAAGCGCCAATCTATCGTTTCAAAAAAGGGGTTTTAAAAAGGTCACACTACTGTGACTGCTAATGAATAATATTAGATCTATCTGAGATAGCCATGTCTTGGGAATTAATTGACGAATTTCTCAGGGTTCTCGTCAAAATGTGTCTTGCAACCTGGGGCGCAGAAGTAGTAGGTTTTGCCTTTGTAGACACTTTTCCACTTAGCTTCCTTTTCGTCAACTTCCATTCCACAAACAGGATCCTTTGCCATTTATTTTTCACCTCCTTGAGTAAGTAATCTTGCTTTTTTATAACTTTCGTGTTCTTTGATACATGCCTCGTCACTGCTCTATCAGTCTTTTAGGCTGTTGTTATCATTGTCAAACAATTTATGTCGCCATGTTCTTTGTTTCTTACCCGTTTTTACTTCCTTAGTGATTCTTCCATCCTCTAAGTATAGTATTCTATTAGCTATGTATTTGATTCGCTTATCGTGACTTACTATGACAACGCTTTTATCCTGTTCGCAAGCTACTCTGCAGAGCAGTTCTGTAACTTCGCGTCCAATTTTTGAATCAAGGTTTGCCGTGGGTTCATCAGCTAGAATTATTGCTGGATCGTTAGCCAGTGCTCTAGCTATAGCTACACGTTGTTGTTCGCCACCACTTAGTTCATCAGGTTGATGGTTAAGTCGGTCAGATAGCCCTAGTTTCTCCAATAGTATTTTTGCATGTGCATTAGCTTTCTCACCTTTAACGTTGGCTATGTTTAATGCAACCTCTACATTCTCTAATGCTGTGAGTGAAGAAAGGAGATTTGGGTTTTGGAACACGAATCCGAAGTTTTCCCTTCGAATTTTAGGTAGCTCTCTTTCTGACAACTTCGTAATTTCTATGGTATTTATTCTTGCACTTCCCTTAGTCGGCTTTAAGAGCCCGCCCATTACGAGGAGTAAAGTTGTCTTGCCGCTTCCGCTGGGGCCCATTACAAGAACGACTTCCCCCCTTTGAACTTGTAAAGAAACATCTTTGAGAGCGCTCACTGCTGTTGGACCACTGCCGTAGATCTTAGTTACATGCCTTAAATCCACAATAGCCGCCATTTTTTCACCTACGCTTTGAAAACTATTGCTGGATCTATTTTCGCGATTCTTCGAACTGGAAGGTATGATGAAGCTATACCCATCAATGTCGAAGTGATGAAGGTGATAAATAGCATTGAAGGGCTAATGAAAACCACCAGCTCAGGCATGAACTCTGGTATAATGAAGGATGAAATGGCTACTAACGTTGTTCCCACGACGAAACCAAGTGTAGCTATGAGTAAGCTCTGTTTAAGAACAATAGTGTATAGCTGACGGTTGCTTGCTCCAATGGCCTTCAAAACTCCAAACTCTTTTTGCCTTTCCATCGTCAGTGTGTAAATAGTGATTCCTATAATGGATATGCCCACGATGAAGCCTGCGGCAATCATTATGTAAAAAAATGGGTTGAAGCTTTCCATGAAAGCAAACGCTCTCTCTACATATTCCTCTGACGTATACGCCGTGACTCCTGGCACTTGTGTTGATATTCTATCGGCTACCTCGGATGGATTATTAGCTTTAACTAAAAAGAAAGTCACTATTTCTCTCAGATTTAGAATCTGAGACGCATCTTCGATCCGCATGAAAATTATCTGGTACATTACGAAGTTTGTGTCTTCCGAAATTCCAGCTATTATAAATTTCTCAGTTGAGACTTCAATTTCATCTCCAATTTTCAGGTCATTTTTATGAGCTAAATATCTGTCAACAATCACTTCGCCGCTATTAATTCTGGAGATGCCTTTATGCATCTTCCAAGGCCCCCCAATTCCTGTGTCTGGATTGAAGCCGACAAGAACTGCAGCTATTTCTTTTTCGCCTGCTTTAAAGGCTGAAGATTGTAGGAGTATTATATTCTCTACGCTTTTCACTCCGTCAACTTGCAATATTGTATCATTCAAGCTTCTTGGTAACATGGAAACACTGTGAAAATCTCTCCATCCATCTGAGGCAACCCAGACGTCTGCCCCTGAGTTGATAATGTAGCTACTATAAAGCACTAAGAAACCTTCAAACACTCCAGCAAGGAAAAGTATAAGCATTACTGCAGCAGCAACACCGCCTATGCTGATTGATAAGCGGGTTTTTTCGTGAAATAGATTTTTTCTTGCAATAGAGACCATTTCGGTCACTTAGTTGACTAGGGTCTGCTGGAATAGGAAAAAAGTTTAGGGAAACACTTGCGCTTCATAGCTCTTCTCTTTGTTATGTGGGGCTCCTCTTTACATTCTCATGTATTTATGCGGATTTTCTTCGAATTTCTTTTTGCACATTGAGCAGCAAAAATAGTAGGTTTTTCCCATGTGTTCTGTCTTGTGTTTTGCTGTTTTCTCGTTTACTTCCATTCCGCAAACAAGATCCTTCGCCATACATTTTCACCTCCCCTTTAACTTCATGGAAGATGCTTCTTTCTTTTGATATTCTGGACGAATCCGTGCCTTTCTTAGCAGGTTTGCGTTAGTTACTACTGTCACCGAACTTGTAGCCATAGCTATCTCTGCTATTACTGGGTGGGCTAAGCCTAAGATGGCCGCGGGGAGGGCTACAGTATTGTAGAAGAAGGCCCAGAAGAGGTTTTGTTTAATCTTGCTGAAGGTTTTTCGTGAGAGTTTTATGGCAGTGACTACACTGGACAGGTCTCCTCTCACTAACGTCACATCAGCCGATTCAATAGCAATGTCCGTTCCCGTTCCTATGGCTATTCCCACGTTGGCAGCCGTCAAAGCAGGAGCATCGTTGATGCCGTCGCCAACCATAGCAACCGTTTCGCCGTTTTCTTGTAACTTTTGGATTTCCTTTACCTTTTGGTCAGGCAAAACCTCTGCTAACACTCTTGAGATACCTACTTTTTTGGCAATGGCCTCTGCAGTGCGCTTGTTGTCTCCTGTGATCATGGTGGTTTTCAACCCCATCCTTTCAAGTTCCCTTATGGCTTGCACAGAGTCTTCCTTCAGAGTGTCGGCAACAGCCACGACCCCAGCAATCTCTCCGTTGACTGCAACAAGCATCGCTGTCCTGGCTTCCTCTTCGAGACGCTTTAAATCATCCTCCAAGGAATTGTAGTCTACCTTCTCTTCTACCATTAGCTTTCTGTTTCCAACCAAGGCGAAATTTTGAGAAGAAAAGCCTATTTTGGCCTTCACACCCTTTCCTGTTACAGCTTCAAATTCCTGTACTTTATATAGCTCCAAGTTTTCTTCCTTAGCTTTTCTTAGAATGGCTTCGCCTAGTGGATGTTCTGATCCAAGTTCTACGCTTGCAGCTAAACGAAGGACCTCTTCTATTGTGTGTCCTTTTGCAGGCACTATGTCAGTAACTTCTGGTTTTCCTTTAGTAATAGTTCCCGTTTTGTCAAAGACAATTGTGTCTACATTTTTGAGGGTTTGTATGGCTTCTCCGTGGCGGATTAGCACACCGTTTTCAGCCCCCATGCCGCTTCCAACCATTAGGGCTGTAGGAGTGGCTAGTCCAAGAGCACAAGGACACGCAATGACTAGAGTCGCAACTAAGGCGAAGATTGCAAGAGTGAAAACCCCCAAATTTGGATTAATCCATGGCAAAAAAGGTTGAGCCCAAAGGCTTACCATTTTGATCTTATCAGGCACAACCAACCACAGAACCAAAGCTAGAACGGCCAAACCCAGAACGGCTGGAACAAAGTAGCTCGTTACTCTATCGGCGAATTCTTGAATCGGAACCTTGGAGCCTTGACATTCTTCTACAAGTTTTATGACTTGAGACAGGAAAGTGTCCTGTCCTACTTTGGTGGCCCTTACCTTTAACATCCCTCGCTGGTTTACAGTAGCGCCTATGACCTCGTCCCCCACTTTCTTTGACACAGGCATCGATTCTCCCGTTGCCATGGATTCGTCTACAGAGCTTTGACCTTCAATCACTATTCCGTCGGTGGGAATTTTTTCTCCTGGTCTGACGATCATCACGTTGCCTACTTCAACTTCGTCGATGGGCACTTCTTTTTCTTCACCGTCCACCAGTATTCTAGCTGTCTTAGCCTCTAACTCTAGTAGTTTTCTAATAGCTTGGGAAGCCCTTCCCTTTGCTTTTGCCTCAATGTACCTACCCGTGAGGTGAAAAGCCATGATCATTGCAGCAACGCCTGCGTAGTTCATGATGGGACTGAAGAACATCGCTGGGCCTGTGATGAAGGCTGTTGATGTGCCTAACGCTATTAAAACGTCCATGTTGGCGGTGCCATGAGATATGGCTTTTAGCGCAGAAATTAGAGTTTCTTTTCCTGCCCAGAACATGGGTGGAACAGCTAAAATGACCATTCCGATGTTATAGATGGTTCGATTCGGCCAAGGTTCTCCAAAGGCCATCTCTTGAATCATCCAGACTATAATGGGTATGGTGAAGGCCCACGTAACCTTCATTCTCATTTTTGCTTCATGAAATTTCCGTTGTTCTTCCTCTATTTCCTTCTCGTATTTAGCCACGCCTTCCTCTCTGCCGACCACTTTATAGCCAGTGACCTCTATAGCGTCTTTTATACCTTCGTAATCAATTTCCTGCACATCATATACGATTACGGCCTTTTCGGTCGCAAGGTTTACGTTTGCTTCCATGATTCCTTCAGTTTTTCTTAAGGCGTTCTCTATGGTCTGGGCACAGGAGGCACAGGTCATCCCGCCGATTTTTATAATTGTTTTTTTCGTCTCCAAATGTGCGTCGTAGCCGGTTGCTCTGACGGTTTTTGTGAGTTCTTTTTTATTGGTTACTTCTGGATCGTATGTTACGTAAGCCTTTTCTGAGGCAAAGTTGACATTCGCCTGCTTCACTCCCGCCTGTTTTTTTAGAGCTTTTTCAATTGTTTGGGCGCAACTGGTGCAGCTCATTCCACTAATATTGAGAGAAAATTTCTTGTGTTTTTTAGGTTTGCTGGTCAACTTGGATTCGTCCAACAGTTATTTTTGTGTGGAAATATATAAATATATCTGCAGAAGATATATCTAATAGAGAACTAAAAATGAGACCGACAACATGTCCATAAACGAATTTTTGTCCGACTTCTCAAGGTTCTACATACTCACCATACTCTATGAAAAACCCTCTCACGGCTACGAGATACTCAGCAAATTCCAGAGGAGGGTGGGGAAAAAAGTTAGTCCCAGCTTAGTATATCCCTTTCTGCAACAACTTGAGCAAAAAGGACTCGTAAAACATAGTGTCAAAAAAATAGGTGAGAAAGAAAAGAAAGTGTTCGAGCTAACAGAAGAAGGAAAGGAACTTTGCACAAGGTTGTTCAAACGTTTTTCTAATCTCGTTTCAATAGCTATCGAACCCAGCTTAGAGATATGTGCTCACTGTGGCTGCAAAGTCTACGAAGGCGGTTATAAAGAAGTTGTTGATGGAAAAGAAACAACTTTTTGTTGTATTCACTGTGCTCACTCACATAAACAAGAAAGACGATAGCTTAAGGAAAAAGTGGAAGTCTTATCTAGGAGGTATAATGGTGTTTCCATGACTTGGAAAATTGCTTATTTTAAGGTGTATTTCGAAATATTTTTATATAACACAGTTATAAAAGGTATCAATTAGACTAATCTAACTAATTTAGTCTAGTCTAACAAATCGTAGTGATAAAAATGCTTGCCACATTCATTCCCGCTTTTCTGATAACGTTTCGTGAAGCCCTCGAAGCCGCGTTAATAGTAGTTATCGTCGCATCCTATCTCAAGAAGATTGGAAAGGAAAAACTACATCGCTATGTATACTTAGGTGTAATCGTCGCTATAATGTTGAGTCTATTGTTAGGCGTCAGCATCTTTGCTGTATATGGACAACTCCAGTCACCTGCAGAAGAAATTTTCGAAGGAGTTGCAGCCTTGACTGCCACAGCAGTGTTGTCCTACATGATTTTCTGGATGGCTAAAAGCGCTCGAAAGATTCGTGCAGTTGTGGAAAAGAAGATTGACATGGCAGTTACTAAAGGTCAAATGTTTGGAATAGTTTTTTTGTCGTTTGTCGCCGTTTTTGGGGAGGGAGTTGAGACTGTTCTCTTCTTAACTACGTTAGCCTTTGCAGACGTGTGGGCTACAGTGGCAGGCTTAGTTGTGGGATGTAGCATCATAGCCTCATTAGCATTTGTTCTCTACAAGAGCATTTATCGCTTGAATATTCAAAAGGTCTTTCAATATTCGAGTGTGTTGCTAATTGTTTTCGCTGCGGGATTAGCTGGCTATGGAGTGCACGAGTTGTTGGAAGCGGGCGAAGTGTTAGGTATACAGTTTGGAGTTTTGGGGGGACACGCATTTAACGTTAATCCGCCATTAAATCCAGATGGCAGTTATCCGCCGTTGCATGAGAAGGGTGCAATTGGATCGATATTTGCTGCTTTAGTTGGGTATGATGGCAACCCTGAGTGGCTGCGCGTGATTGCTTATATTAGCTACTGGCTTGTTGTTGGCGTTTACGCTTTTAGAAGTTTTATGAAAGAACAAGCATAACAGGGTTTATCTCTAAAATGTCTTGAACACATGAAATGTTGGAAGAAACATGTTGCGTGTTGCGTTCATTTAAACCAAAAAAACAGACACTGAAAGCCTAAACCTTACTTTTAATTCGTGCCAATCCGTCCGCAACCAGCCGTTTGATTCCAAAAGTCGAAAGCTGATAACCTCCCTCCTTTGTCTTGACTACCAAACCCTCACGACACAACTCCCCAAGTCGAGTGCTTATAATCTTCCCACTTTTCCCCAACCACTCCTGCAGTTCTTTTCGAGAAAGCCACACTCTATCGAGTGCTCCTAACCGACTGCCCACATAAGCAGCAAGCAACTTCAAAAGCAAACTTTCGCTATCGGTTAACTTTCGTTTGGGAACCAAAACTAGGGGTCCCTCATCCGCCACAGCCACTAAACCCTTACTAGCCTCAATGACCTCTTTCAAATCTACAGTCAAAACCACACTACGTGCTACATCAAAAATTGGAATTACCTGACTAAAAAAACGGTTAACGTCAGCCCAAACAGCGTCAACATCACCGTTAAAAGTCTCTTCAATGTCTTTATATTTAATGTGCACTGTTACACTCAAACCCTTATACCGCCTTTTTCAACTTCGGCACAACTTCTTCTCCAACCCATTTCTCACCTTGCGCTGTCAACCTAAACTTTGGTCGTTTAGGGTCAGGCTTGAATACTAGGCCTCGTTTCGTCATCTCATTCAACCTCGCAGGCACCATAGATTTTATCCCACTAGATTGTAGCAGGCGGTCAACTTGCGTCGCCGTACTCATTTTATCCTCAGAAGCATACAAAATCAACCCAATAGCTTCATAGTGAGTAAGCTTACGCCTCGCTGTAATCACGGGACCTTCTGTGGTAAACTCCACAATTCCCTCCAGCTGCGCCTGGAGAGGGGGAGTCAACCTGGACGAAACGAGACTACCAATTTTCTCCATGAACTCTGGAGGCATATCTTTTAACATTTCCAAAATTTCCTTTGCACTATCTCCTTCAACAATCACTTCACCAAAAGGTACTTTCACTCGGATTCGTAAATGCCCCGGCAAAGCCTAGGACGCCTCCTTTTCAGCCAGTATATATACGTAGCCTGCGTCAGTTTTCCAACGTCTCACTTTTCCCTTTTTTACAAGCCATGACAGTACGCCTGATAGAGTTGTGGAGGGATAATGGATGGCATTTGCCTTCAAAGCCTCAACAATTTCAGCCATTGTTCTAGGTCTCCAAGCTCCCCACTCAGTTTCAAGCAATTTTAGCACCGCTTGGCTACAGTTTTTTGCCTTCTTGATGGAGGGATACATTTTGGACAACCCGGTGGTTGGCGGTGTTAGTCGTACTGTTAGGGGTGTTTTTTCACCTGTGGGAGTGGCAATTTTTGGGTTCATGAGAGTAAATGCTTTAGAAATGTTCTCCATAAGCTTCGGTAAGTCGTTAATTGTTTTCAAAACTTCTTTTTGTGTACCTGAAATTTCAACCTCATTTTGGTTCATCTTAACACGAAACGAAAATGGCATGATTAGTCAAACCTCAACGTAGTAAAGGAATATTAGAGATATTATAAAATCTTTTATGCAATATAGTTTCGTAAAGAC
>JBHIEO010000031.1:0-11174 GCA_046760665.1 Bathyarchaeia archaeon | reverse complement strand
CACTTCTAATCCCGTCGGAAAAATCTTATAGCTGATTACTATATTCGCCATTTTTTCATGGCCCCGTGAATCCACACTTCTTAGCTTTCATGGTGATATCCCCCCACAATCTTCCCCTTTTGGTGGTTTTGCAAGTTTTAAGGTTGTGTATAGAGGTTGGTTGGCTTTAATAATCTTTTGGCGTCGAGTAACACAGTTTCCTAGGCTATGAGGGTCTAGAAAAGATGTGTGCGCAATCCAGTAGTAAACAAGGCGTTTTCTAAACTAACTGAGCACTGCAGTTAGGACATTTCCAATTGTTCCCTAGCGTAGATTATACCAGCCTAGTTTTGCATAGTGGACATTCATAGCTTATGACAACTTCTTGCTTGCAGAATGAACACGGTTTGAGTATAGTTTTAGCTTTAGACAGTGCATGTTCTCCCATTATGGGGGAAGGCTTGCAGTTCACGACGTGCATTTGTGAAGGGTGAGCCACCATGTTTTTTACCATCACAAAGGGGGAGCGGTGAACCACAAGCACATAGCATTAGGTGATGTGTCGAAAAGGTTACACGCTCGTTCGAAATTGAGGCGATTTACCAATGCCATCCATACGTGTCTCCAGCGCCGCTGACAAGGTCGAAAATATCCACGTCTCCATCGTCGTCTATGTCGCAGACGGGCTTGTACCGTGGGGTTCCTTTCTCTGTGCCATAGGCCTTCGCCATGTGAACGACGTCGAAGATGTCTACATCTCGGTCTCCGTCAATGTCTCCAGGAATAGTTACGAAGACCCAGTCGTCTGTGAATGTGTTGTCGGCGGTGTCGGTTTCACCCGACAGGATAGTTGCATTAGCAGAAATAGTGTAGTTGCCCATGCGGTACCCTGCCTCCCACGTGAAGGTTATAGATGAAAGGTTTCCACTAGACAGCATTGTGCTTTGCAGCCCGACAGCCGTTGCATTTGCATAAACTGTAACGTTGAATGTCTCAGTGAAATCGCCTTGATTTTCCACTGTGACATTTATATGAACAGGATAATATACGCCCACAACAGTTTTGCACAATGTGATGTTTATTATCGCTATGTCGTGTAAAGGTTCTGCTTTAGCTAGTTGAACAGTAACCACTAACATTGACAAGCCAATTAGAAGAAAAATCAACATCAACGCAGAGAATGATTCTTTCATCTTTCCCCAAAACTATATTGGGATCACAAGCAAATAAAACCTTTTCTGCCTCTCCTCTCTCCTTTTTTGTGCGCGAGCAAAAAAGGGTCCGTAAACCCCCCTAAGGTCCCGTAAATCCGCATTTTGGGCATTTATAGCGACGCCCAAATTGACGGCATTTTTGACATCGCCAGATGACTATCTCGCTGCAGTTGGGACAGTTGAGTTTTGTTGCTTTTGTACCTAGGGGTATGGTGCGATTACAGCTGGTACAGATGGGTGTTTGTATCATGGTTGTGGTTTTAGTTGCAGTACTCATCCTAGCTTTCCCCTTGCGAATTTGACTCTTATATTGGAAGCAAGGTTACTTATATTTGCTATGTCTCAAAGTGGAAACTTCGAATAGAAGTTTTAGAGGAAAAGTTTTTCACAAATCAAGTATTCCAAGAAAACTCATGTAAAGCTGTAAACCTCTTCATCAAAATGGGCTATCCATATTTGGCTTCCATTAAGTGGCTATTAAAGTCCACCTACCAGCTCCAAAACTCGGCGGGGAGAAAAACGTACTAGGCTTACTCTAAACAGTTGTCTTCTGAGCTTTGGTATTAATCCTATAGCGTCTGTTCCCAACTTACAAACCACAACATGGTCTAAAATACTTAATGATTCAATCCCTATCACGTAACGCTTAAGCCCTGCCTTTCTGACTGCTTTTTCTATCTTTTCACCCAAGGCTCCTAGAACAATCAAGCGATCAACTCGTGAACCAATCCAGTTACTGTAAAGTTTTATTTGTTTCTCTGTTAATTTTGCTTCAAACTCGTTTATGCCGTCTCTAACCACCTGAACTTCTAAAGGAAACCCGTCTACTAGCCCGAACAACTCTACAATCCGCTTAAGCGCAAACTTTTTACCATCGACTAATTGTCCTTGTAAACGTTGCAGAGAAACAACAGCGTAAACCGGTTTTGGCGAAAAAACTCCAACATCCACAAAAACCTTTGAGGGACTTCGTTGTGAAAACATAACTCTTCCACGCAAAATAGAAAACTGCTTGACATTTCCAATGCTGATTGGAGCCAAACCTAATTCTTTTCCTAAAAAAAGCACTGCAACTTTCTCATCGTCACCAGAAACCCGAATCTTGACCCACCTATTCGCTACCATGTTTAAGCCCATTAATTGAACTCTCAACCCTTCGCATAATTTCTTCAAGAACTCCTCGAACTCTCTTAGAGAGACATCATTGTAAATCTTTTGAAGCAACACAACCTCACGCAAAAAGGTCATCCCTTTAAGCAAAAAGAAAGCTCTTTATGCCACTGTTTCAAACGTTCAACAGAAGATTCTGGAATACGTCTATCTCTACGAAATCTCTCAACAGCTGCTTCCACTGGTAGCCGCCTAGAACCTTCAATCAACTTGTCAGCATAAGCGACAATTCGTTCTTCAAAAAACCTTGGGACATAACTCTTCACAGGCCACCCTAATTTCTCAGCCTCATTTTCCGTAATTCCACTGCCTACATGACGCTCGATAATAGACACCACGGCATTTGACAAGTTCAACTCCTTAGCAATTTGAGCCCCTATTATGCCATGGTCAACATTATGTGTTTTTGCCCGTCCAATATCATGCAAAATTGCACCAACTCGCACAAGGTCAACATCAACTTTCAAACCCTTTCCCTTACAAGCTTTAGCTATTTCTACCGCAAAATCTGCCACTGCTTTACAATGTCTTATAACTTTCTCTGAACAGCCCGTTTGCATTAAGAGTTTCAGCGCCGTCTTTTCAGACGGGAGCCGTTTACTCACCTAATTCCTTCCTTAACTGTTCAACCTTTCGAGATAAAATCTCAACTACTTTGCCATTGTCAAAATGCATCATGGGTTTATTACATGTGGGACACCGAAAGATTAGTTCCACCGCCTCTTCAAACGGAACCCGTTTACATCCAGGGGTGCCACAATAGTAAAAGTCATGGTTTTTTTCATAATTAAGCCGTGCATCCAGCTTCTGTAGAACGTGTCTTTTTTGGTTAGTAATGAAGCCTTCTAACTGATCAGGCTGGAGCTTCCAGTGAAATATAAACCATCCTGTGGTCTGGTCTCTTGACCTTCTTAACGACACAAGCGAATGGTCATATAGCTTGTAAAGTATTTTACGAACAGAATTCAGTCGTATCCCAGTTTTGTTGGCTATTTGGTCATCCGTAATTTCACCTGCGTCTTTCAATGTGTAGATTATTTTAATGGCTTCTTCTTTCCCTAACACTTCTGCGACTTTGACTAGTGTTTCATCGTCTACGAAAGTCAACACGAGATACCTCTGTCACCAATTAATATAGTATCTATATGAAACATAAATCTCTTTATCGAATCTGAATTTGACTTTTAAATCTTGCTTTTAGAAACAACCTTTTTTCCATGTTTTTGTGGAACGATTTCTAATCTAGCGTTCCTGAACTTCTTTGCTAATTCTTTGCCTTCAAAAAAACGGTCGAGAAAAACTGCGAGGCTGGAGCATTCAGAGTGATGTTGACTCCCAACAGCAACGTTGAAATCTGAGATTTCACGAGAAAAGAATTCCTTTGGAACTTTTTGACTACCAACAATAATCAACACATCTTTTCTGGTTGCTTTAATTCGTTGTACTACGTCGCTTGTTTGAATGTTTTGACCATAGGCTGTTAAGTGAACAACTACACCACCTTTAGCTCTCCAACTCTTCAAAACTGTTCTCCACAGCGTACCCATCTGGAAAAAGAAAGGTCCGCCCCAATTCTTAACAACTTCCTCTATGGTTTTCTTGATTTTTTCATCTTTAACATCTGTGAGTATAATTCCAGACGCGCCAAATGCTCTAGCAGTGAGAGCAACGTGAGTGGTTAATCTTTCATCTCTTGGTCGGTGTCCCCATCTTAAAACTACAACTTTAGGTGACTTGACCCTCAACTATTTCAACTCCACAAACTCTTTGATAATGCCACCAAAATTTTTTACACGTCCAATAACTTTCTCCGTGAAGCTTGGCACCGCCTCAAAAACAACATTCGCATAACCATTCTCGTATTTTACATTTTTTACATCGACATAATTAAAGAGCCATGAAAGAAAGGAGAGGGTTTCATCTGAAAGGGGGATGGAAAAGGTGGCGTGGACATAGTTTTTAAGATGTTTAGACAATTCTTGTTCAAGAAGGTCGATGTTTATGCCGTGCAGAGCAGAAATAGGAACAATGTTTGGGGCTATGTTTTTCAATGCTTTTGTTCTTCGTTGAGTTTCTTGTGGCGAAAGTAAGTCAATTTTGTTGAGTGCTGTTACTAATGGAATTCCGTTAGCTCCGATTTTTTGAATGGTGTCAAGGCATACTGAAAGTTTTCGCTTAATTTCTTTCAAAGACTCACTTGCATCTATGATTAGAAGTATCAAGTCTGAAAAAATTGTTTCTTCAAGGGTAGAATGGAAGGCTTCTATCAATGTAATTGGAAGTCGGTCGATAAAACCAACAGTATCGGTTAAGAGTACTCGTTTTCTTAACAGCTCCACGATCCGTGTTGTCGTAGAAAGTGTCGTAAACAAGCCTTCCCCCGTTGGGATTGCTTCTTGGACTAGGAAATTAAAAAGAGTGCTTTTTCCAGCACAAGTATAGCCTGCCAACGAAACAGATAAGAAACCAAGTTTCTGCCTTCGTTTTCTATGTAAGTTTCTCTTCTTTCTAATTTTTTTCAATTTTTCTTGTATCGTGTGGACTTGTTTTTGTACTGCCTCATGATAGACATCTACTTCATACGCGCCTAGCCCCATGAAACCTGGTTGTTCTTCCATTTTTGCAAGCCGAACTTTTTCTTTTGCGTGTGCTAATTCGTAGCGGAGTTTAGCTAGTTGGACTTGGAGCTTAGCTTCGGTTGTTGAGGCTCTACGAGTGAATATTTCGAGAATCAGTTGAAATCGGTCTATTGCTTCTACGCCTGTTTCTTTTGCGAGGTTGTAAGCCTGAACTGATTTTAGTCTGTTGTCAAAAATTATTTTTTCAACATTATTTTCTTTGGCTAATTGCGCAATCTCTTTTACTTTGCCTCTTCCTATTTGAAAGCGCGAATCTGCTTTTCGTATTTGTTCAACAGATGCAACAACAGTGTATCCAGCGGCTTCCGCTAGACTCTGAAGTTCTTTTACGCTGCTTGGTTCATTTCTTAGGCGTCGTTGTACGATGATGGCTTTGGTTATTTTGTTACCTCCGATTGTTTTTTCTTGTCTTTGATTAAATCACCTAGTGTGATAGTTTTCGATACGGATGCCGTAGTTAAGAGTTTTTTCGGAAGTTTCTCCTTGGTTGCTGGAACAAAAAGCTTGATTTTTAGTACATGCTGGAGTTTTTCTGCAAGCTTGTTGTCAGGTGTCATTTTGTAGCCTTCCAACTTTTTAAGCACAGAAACTTTTTCGTTTATTTTTCTGCCCAAGTCTTCATGGCTTAGTCTTAATGCTTCTCTTGCTTGGCGTATACGGGTGCCAAAATCTTCAACTAATTCCATAGCCGGCTCCAGAGAAGATTGCTGTCTTGCGGAAACTTTTGATTTTCGTTTCAGTAATCCTTGCGTTTTAACGGTTGATTTAGCTGGTTTCAATGTTTTAATTTCCCAGCTTATTGAGCCGAGCATTGCACAGTCGTTGCATACTACAAGCCTTGCACCTTCAATTATGGCTTTGTACGGTTTACCCGTTATACGACGACCGCAAACTTCGCAGTGCAAAGTGTTGTCACCTAAACTGTTTTACGCACCTTTACTTCTTTATACTTGTCGTGCTAGTCAATGGTGTTACTATGCTAGATAACTCTTTGCAGAAAATTCGTTCCATCGCTGACTACCAGTTTGGACGAGGAACTGGAAAAACACTGTTCCCTGACAACGTAGAGATTACTTTTTCGCGACGAACTGGTAGGATAAGGCATATTTATTTAAATGGTGAACTTTTGGCTACTTTGCGCCCCACCGACGGATTTTTCTCTCTATCAATTGAAGGTGCACGTCGCATCATGAAGGTTAAGCCTCTCCGATTATGGGTTAAAGTTCAAGAAGACGTAGCTGTCTTCATTGTCAAGGGTAGAAGTCTTTTTGCCAAGCATGTTATTGATTGTGACGAAGAAATTAGACCTGAAGAAGAAGTCGTTGTCATAAATAGCCAACGTAAAGTTTTAGCTGTTGGCAGAGCAGTTTTAACTGGAAAAGAGATGAAAGTGTTTAAACATGGTGTCGCAGTTCGTATTAGACGGGGAGTTGCAGAAGAGAAAAAAGGGAGAGTTAAGAAGGAGAAGAAAGAAGAATTATAGTAGAGAGGGTGAAAGTTGCGCAGAGGAATGAGCCCACGAGAGACCAGACGGCTAATGAAGCGTATGGGCTTGAGCATGGATGCGATGCCAGATGTTCAAAAAGTTGTGTTCAAAACAAGCACAAAAGAAATAATTGTTGAGGCGCCGGAAGTGGCCATTTTGAATCTTAAAGGACAAAAAATGTTTCAGGTTACAGGAGGAAAAATTACTGAAAGAGCATTAGCAACTGAAGAAAGGAAACTAAGGATTCCTGAAGAAGACGTAAGACTTGTGGCTGACCAGACCGGGAAAACCGTGGAGGAAGCAAGACAAGCATTAGAGGAAAGTGGAGGAGATCTTGCTAAGGCGATTCTTCTTCTTCAGACAAAATAGCTAGAATTGTTTCAAAATGTCTTGTTTTTCCATTATGTAGCTACAATAGTGGCATCTTATCATTAGAGGTTCTTGGGATTCTACGTAGAATTTTGACTGCACTGGTTCGTTGCTGTTAGATATACATGCAGGATTACCGCATTGCACCGTTCCACGTATAATGTTTGGCAGTTTTACACGTTTTTTGTCAGCTA
The DNA here is from genome assembly GCA_046760665.1 of Bathyarchaeia archaeon. Lineage (GTDB taxonomy): Archaea > Thermoproteota > Bathyarchaeia > Bathyarchaeales > SOJC01 > JBHIEO01. The sequence continues at coordinate 4,123 of JBHIEO010000031.1, read as the reverse complement.
CTTTGTAGTCGCGGATTATGTTGATTGAGGCATGTGGGGCTAAAAGAGCTATTTTGTCAACTTCTTCAGGTTTTAATTCTCTGCCTTCGACTTTAACTATGTCTTTAATGCCTAACTGTTTGCTGGGGACATGCATAGCGATTAAAACAATTCCATTAGTTCGCCCGGTTATTCCAAGGATTTTTACGACATCTAATGCATGTCCGCCTGTAATGTGATCGATAACTGTGCCGTCTTTAATTTTTGAGACAAGAAGGGTTTTTTCAACCATTAGTGATTCGCCTGTTAAACAGATTCGTAGAAAGAAGGCTATATGGCTTTTCCTGAATGGCTGAAAACTTTTAGCAAAGAAGTTATTTATTACATGCTCATTTTTGTGTTCGGTGTTAAAGGTTGAAGTTTAAAGGACGTGACATCATTTCCTTGAAGGATTTTTCACGTGAAGAGATTGACTATATTTTAGATATGGCTCGCGTAATCGAGCCCATGGCTCGAACTGGCTCAGATTTGCTACGGGGAAAGATTTTGGCTACGTTATTTTTTGAGCCTAGTACTCGAACACGTCTAAGTTTTGAGTCGGCTATGCATAGGCTGGGTGGCTCTGCGATTGGGTTTGCTGAGGCAGAAATTGCCTCGGTGAAAAAAGGTGAGAATTTGGCTGATACCATGCGGGTCGTTGAAAGTTATGCCGACGTCATTGTGGTTCGACATCCACTGGAGGGCGCAGCTAGATTGGCAGCTGAGTTTGCCAGTGTACCTGTTATTAACGGCGGCTCTGGCGCTGAGGAGCATCCAACACAGGCATTATTGGATTTGTATACGATTGTGAAAGAGAAAGGGAAAATTGATGGTTTGAATCTGGCTTTGGCTGGTGATCTACGTTATGGACGTACGGTACATTCGTTGGCGTATGCCTTATCGTTGTATGATGTGAAGTTGTTTTTTGTGTCGCCTGAAATGTTGCGTATGCGAAGGGAGGTTTTAGAGGTAATCAAGAAGAAGATTAAGGTTATTGAAAAAAGCAGCTTAGAAGAGATCGTTGGTGATATAGATGTGTTATATGTGACGCGTATTCAGAAGGAACGGTTTCCGGAAGCAGCGGAGTATGCAAAGGTAAAAGGATCGTACAGAGTGAATTTGGAGTTGCTAGAAAAAGCTAGAGAGGATATGATTATATTGCATCCGCTGCCTAGAATAGACGAAATTGCGCCTGAAGTGGATACGACGAGTCACGCACGGTATTTTCAGCAAGTTTGGAATGGAATTGTTACGAGGATGGCGTTGTTGGCTCTGGTTTTGGGGAAGGTGGAGTAGAAAACGAAGAAGTTTTGTGTTTTCAACGCTGTAAAAATGTTTAATTTCAAATATGATAATGTTTGGCCTATTGTATAGGTTAGTCCTCTATTTTTTTCTTGTCAGTTTGGTTACTCGTTTTCGTTCATATAAGCATTCTTCCGTCCAAAGGTAAGAATAAAGTTTCAATTTTCAGCATTGGAAAAAAAATAATAGAAAGGTTAGGTTAGTTTCTGGTTTAGTGCAGGGGTAGCAGAGCCTGGTCAATCCTCAAAAGAGGGACTTAATGCGCGGGACTCAAGATCCCGTCCCGAAGGGGTACATGGGTTCAAATCCCATCCCCTGCACTTCTATGAACTGCTTCTTTTAGAAGCAGTTGGTTCTAGAGGGTTTTCAGAATCTATCTCCCTTAAAAAAACATAATGTCCGTATCCCATGAAGAGAGAGCATCTAGTTTAATAAAACATTTTCACATCAATTGTTATATGATTGAAGGGAAAGTAAGAAAAGTAAGGGCGTCTAATTGTATCTTGAGGAAGTATGATTCGACGGGGACGACCGCGGAAACATAAATGGCTATCCTTCAAGGAATTAGAAAATTGCTTTTCGTTCGATGCCCAATACTTGAAGTGGGCTAGTGCAAATAACACTGCCCTTCAAACGGTTGCTGCAACTGGCTGTCCAAAATGCCGTAGTGACAATTTTGAGTTTCGCCACGACAAGAAATATAAGATTATTCGTTTCCATTGCTTTGAATGTAGCTATGAAACTTCTTATAGAATTAAGATGCCTAAGCCCGGCAGTTTCGAAGTTGTTCTAGTCTTTAAGAATGGCATTCAAGTTGGCGAGAAGATAGTGGATTTTTATCATCCAGCGACGAAGCGACAGAGAAATGACGCGCTTGTTTTGAGAGTTACCAAGGGTGTTGAGAGTGGTAGAATCAGTTTAGGTGGCGAATGGTACGTTGACAGGATAGCTGGCGGCGTTCATGACCAAAAACGACATTATATTAACTTCGACGAGGCGATGCTAGCGTGCAGTTGGAACAGAATGCAAGCAGAACATGAAAGGCGCCTGCGTGAACTAGAAGAAGATGTTGCCATCTGATTTTCTGTAATATTATTGAGGAGAAGAGGCATCTTATTTTTTGGTTGTAGTCGTAGTTTTGTCTTTATTAAATGAAATCGATATTCCTCAGAGCATCCAAGACCAAAAACGTTTCAGTCTCTTGATTTTTCTTACCCCAACTTCCATCCTTATTTTGTCTTCTAACAACCAACGGAAAAGCTTTTTCAAGCTGCTTTTTTGCTAAAACACGATGGGCTCTCGATAAAGCATGAAACGTATGGTAGAAGGGAAAATTTTTCCAGAGTCCCTTTTTTGTCTGTCGCTTAGCCAAATGTTTCAAACCTGCCTCAACCTGTTTAGATTTTGTGCTTAATGGGTGTTCGATCAACATGCGTAGTACGTTTATTGTGCACCATGTACCGCACCAGTTAGGTTTCCAAAATTGAAGATATGATTTCACGGTTGTTTGAACTTGTTTGTTGTCGTCGAAACCAAAAAGGTGGAGCAGATGAATTGCATATGTTGTTTGATAAAAAATTGTACAACCTGGTCCGAACTCTCCATAAAATGTTGAACGCATCTCACGTGCATCTTTTCTATTGTTTGAGAGGAAAAAACCTGGATAGCCTCTGTACTGGTGTCTTTGAATTGATAGAAGCCACTCTAACCCCTTCTTGACACTTCTATGTTCGGCGTCATAGCCTAAAAGGGCAAGGTTCCAAAGGTTATTAGCTGTGTGAACAAATAACTTGTCCCAACTTCCATCTGCTGATTGATTAGCTGTTGCTTTCTTGTACAATCTTTTCTTTAAGGTAATATCAGCTTTTGTTTCCTTTTTGAATAAATCTCTTCTAAGGTAAACGCCAATGGGCGATTCCAAGTTAACAACATAATTTAGTGGGTTAACTTTTAACTCATCTAATAAGCTTTCCACAAGGGTTCACGGGTTAAAATAATTTTGTCTTCTTTTTTAATTTTTTTAGGTTTAAAAGCGTATATATGCCTATAAGTGGCTAAAATAAAAAAAAAGAAAAAATTGGGGATGATGTTTTCTATTTTTCCTTGGCCATCGCTAGGACGGATTTAATTGCGATTATGACGGCAGCCGGAGCAGCAAAAGCAGCGATATAGTTCGTGATTGCTTGGGCAATATAATAGAGCACTTCCAGCACCTCAATTTTCTGCAGCGGGCTCCAAACTCCTGCAGCACCAGCGACCATCAAAGCAATTGTTGCTATAAGAAATGGAGTGACCTCTTTAGTAGTAATGCTTGTAAGTCCAAGAATAATTCCTAGAACTAGCATGATAAGAATGACCCAACCGTTAGCGTCAGCAACACCGGGGTCATCAAAGCCATCGGGTCGCGCATTAAACGCCATAACACCGATTGCTAGTCCCGCTATGATTGCTATCACAAGGAAAATGGTGTATGCCCATTTTGCTATTTCTTCCATATCCATTTTAAACCCACAAAGGCTTAGTTATCTTTGTTAACACATTATAAATCTTACGCATGAAATTGACATGTAAACCCGTGTTTTAGGGCTTTTTTAGAGAAAAAAGCTTTACTGCGCTGTATTTTGTGATTTTCGCCTTGAAAAAAGAAGTAGTTCATCAAATTTGATGTCAAATCTCTTAATGTCGACAAAATGTAGTAAAGCTTTTGTCCAAATCTTGTTAAGGTATTTTGAGAAGAAATGATAAAAGTTAACGAGAAAGTTAAAAAAATTGCTAAGGACATAAAAAGAATGAAAATACGTGG
>JBHIEO010000030.1:0-12293 GCA_046760665.1 Bathyarchaeia archaeon | reverse complement strand
GTTGCGATTGCTCTTCTCATGTCTCATCTTTCCTTAATGGGGCCTACCAACCATATTTATTTTTCTTTTTTTAAAAAAACTTCTCTAATGATTAAACGACTTTGGCCTACAGCAGTGAAGGGTTCCTAGGTGCCGTCTATACCCCTAACTTTAACTGACCGATTTTTTATTTGATGTATAAAGGGTGCGTGTGTTGTTTGAGAATATTCGCAACCGCTGATTTTCATGGCAACGCCGAAGCTTTTCGAAAAACTGCTTTAAAAGCAAAACAAAGCCATGCGAATGTAGTTGTTGTTTGCGGCGACGTAACGCATTTCGGGTCTCTGCAACAAGCTAAAAAACTACTTTCTCTACTTAGCATATCGTGTCCAGTGTTGTTTGTACCTGGAAACCTTGACCCGCCCACATTAACAGACGAAGAAATTGAGACTGTAGAGTCTATTCACGGCAAATGCAAGCGAATTAACAATATCAATTTCATCGGTATCGGAGGCTCCTCACCATGCCCTTTTTACACACCATTCGAACTTACAGAAGCAGAAATTGCTTCTGTTCTCGAACAAAGCTTCAACATCTGCAAAACTAAACAAAAAACCGTCTTAGTTTCCCATTCCCCCCCGAAAAACACAAGGGTGGATATAGCGTTTACAGGCGACCATGTAGGAAGCTCTAGCATAACAAAATTCATAGAAGAAAAGAAACCCATTTTAGTATTATGTGGTCACATTCACGAAGCAACTGGAATAGATAGGATAAATGACACAATTGTTGTTAACCCGGGACCTGCAAAACATAGACATTGCGCAGTAATTGATTTGAATGGAAACATAAATGTTAAATTAGAACGCTTGTAGCTGTTCCAGCGCTTTATCTGAAGCTTAGGCTCATTTAAAGCAGAGTGGGGTCTAAGCGACACACAAAATCACAGCAATAAACGATTTAAATTCCTTCTAACAAATACCGCCGTTTGGTTCCTTCACATGAAGAGTCTCTTGAAAGCGAACATAACAAACAAAGGTGCAATTCTTCTAGGAAACTATGTGTCCTGTGATGCTTATGAAGAAACAAGGCCCTTAAGAGTTGTTACCCACGCCCACGCGGATCACATGAACGGGTTGCGTCAAAGCTTAAAAAACTGCAACAATGTAGTGATGACCTCGGCTACAAAGGATTTAATCGATGTTCTAAAGGGTCCGAGTTTTCTTCTAAAAGGAAATGTGAAGGAACTCGAATACAACAAACCTTTAACCTACAACGATGAGAAAATAACCCTTCACAAAGTTGACCACATTCTCGGAGCAGCTCAAGTGCTTGTAGAGGATGCAGAAGGAACACGGTGTCTTTACACAGGCGACTTTCGAATTGCAAAAACACCAATCATCCAGTCTGACATTCTAGTGATTGAAGCAACTTATGGCAGCCCCTGGCGTACAAGAAACTTCGAAGACGAGGTGAAACACAAGTTAATCTCTATTGTTGAAAGAGGACTAAAACAAGGCCCCGTTTACATTTTTGGGTATTATGGAAAACTTCAAGAAGTAATGCAGATACTGCATGAAGCAAGGATTAAAGCGCCTTTCATAATGCCTGAAAAAGTTCTTCACGTCTCAAAAATTCATCAAAAGCATGGAACAAGAATCTGCAGACCTTTACTCTCAAGCAAACACACTATACAATCTACTCTCTTAAGGGACGAACAATATGTTGCCTTTTACCATATGAATTGGCGCAAAAAAATAGGTTTAGACGGGTTTAGGGTGTGTGTAAGTGGGTGGGAGTTTAACTCGCCATGTAGGCAGACAGCAAAAAAAGAGTACGTAGTAGCCTTAAGCGACCACTCTGATTTTAAAGGCTTACTGGAGTATGTGAGACAAAGCCGCCCAAAGCTAGTCATAACCGACAACTACCGAGCTGGAGATGCATCAGCCCTTGCAAAGCACATCGAGAGGCAGCTTGGAATCCAAGCAAAACCTTTGCCGGCATGACAATATTTTATCTATCAATTTTCTTTTTGGCATTATGTCTGTTATAATCTCTGCTATGATAATACACGTATAGTGTCGTGTTGTTTCTGAAGAAAGCCTTATGAATGGCAGCTGCGAAGTAGCTATTATATGCCGAGGCCACCATTTCACCACATTATCACTCCTGATGATAAGGAATGGGAGAAAATAAAGCAACTGCAAAAGTTAGGTAAACTTCCTTGGGTTCTAAGGCAAGTATTTGTCTACACAAATCCTAGACAATATGAAAGGAATGTTTTAGAAATGGAACACTGGAAAGTCGTGGAAATCAAACTACAGAAAGCTATACCTTGGATGATTTCACCCCGATATGAAGAAAGTATTAAACATTACACATGCTACAATCCGCTAGAAGGAAGGTTACATGTGTTATTAAAAGAATATGAATCCTTGGAAGATTTAGATAAAAAGAAAATTTTCATTCCTCCAATTTACATGTCTCGGTATTGACCAACGTTTGACAGGAAACAAACAATCTAGTTCTATCTAGTTTTTTAGCCAAAAAAGCCTTGAGAAAAACCAAAAACCACCGAAAATTTAGTCTACCTTTAATTTTCCAAAACAAGCTACCTAGCGTTTACATAATGCCAATTCAGAGCTCCACATTATAGTCAAGCTTCGAACACACAAACACTATAAATCACCACAACAAACATCACAAAACAGGGAAAAAAGCTTGACGAAACTCTTTGGAACAAGCGGCATGCGAGGCAAAGCCAACACGGTCATAAGCCCCCAACTTGTCCTACAAGTCGGTCAAGCACTAGTTACATACACTGGAGCAAAAACAATTCTTACCGCTATGGATACACGGACAACCTCCCCTATGTTACAACACGCATTAGCAGCAGGTATAACAGCTTGTGGTGCCACTGTTCTACATCAAAGCATAATTCCAACACCTGTTTTGGCATACCTGACTAGAGAGATGAATGTTGATGCTGGAGTAATGATCACCGCCAGTCATAACCCACCAGAATACAATGGAATAAAGCTTTACAACCCAGATACAACAGCTTTTAGCCAAGCACAACAAGACCAAATAGAAAAGATAATCGCTAGACAGCAATTCAAACTTGCACCTTGGCAAAATTTAGGCAAAGTCACCTCAATAAATGAAGCTTACCGATATGTTGAAATAGTAAAAAACAACGTCAACCTCAAAGGACCTTGGAAAATAATTTTAGACCCCGGCAACGGAGCTACCTGCCAACTTGCACCTCAAATATTCAGAGAGCTAAACTGCCGTGTTATAACCATAAATTCGCAGGTAGATGGCTATTTTCCAGGAAGAAGCGCCGAACCGACCGAAGAGTCTCTTAAGCCACTATGTAATATGGTTAAAAAGCTAAAGGCTGACTTGGGAATAGCATACGATGGAGATGGAGATAGAATGGTGACAATAGACGAAAAAGGATGTATAACACCACTAGACCAAACTTTCGCTGCCTACGCTGCTTACATAATAAAAAAACAAAAAAACAAAACGATAGTTACACACGTAGAAGCTTCAATGTGCATAGAAAAAATGATCGAAGCAGACGGAGGAAAAGTAATTAGAACAAAAGTGGGTGACGTAAACATTACAGAAGCCATAAAACAGCACAAGGCAACTTTCGGGGGCGAACCTTGCGGCGCATGGATACATCCGGAATATCACTTTTGCCCTGATGGTATTCTCTCATCAGTTTTGCTCCTCCAAACACTAGAAGAAACAAACCAAAACTTGTCCAACTTCGTTTCAAAAGCTCCGCAATACCCACTGTTAAGACAGAATGTTGCCTGTCCAAATTCTATTAAACATGCTGTAATGAAAAAAGTGTGCAAAACGTTACTTGCCGTCTTTCCTAACATTAAAGAGCAATCTAAGGTAGACGGGTTTCGTTTGGCTCTGAAACAGGGTTGGCTTTTAGTAAGACCTTCTGGAACAGAACCTTTGATGCGTATAACTGTGGAGGCAGAAACCAGAAAAACTGCTTCTACAGTTATGAAAAAAACTGTAAAGCTGATCAGGAAACTAGTCAAGGAGACAAGTTAATGAAAGCGGTTATTCTAGCTGCAGGAAAGGGAACAAGACTACGCCCACTTACACTTACACGTCCTAAACATCTTGTTCCTGTGGGGGGAAAACCCATAATAGACCATATATTAATCGCTCTCAAGCTTGCAGAAATACACGAAGTAGTTTTCATCGTTAACTACATGGCAAGGCGTCTCCGACACTATTTAGGAGACGGAGCAAAATATAAGATGACGCTTGAATATGCTGTTCAGGAACAGCTTAGAGGCACCGCTGATGCAACGAGTTTCGCAGAACCTTTTGTGAAAGAAGATTTTGTCTTAACTTACGGCGACTGGTTAACAACTTCTAGTGCAATAAAGACGGTTCTCCAAACACATGAAAAAGAAAAACCGACTGCTACAATGGCCGTAGTTCCAGTCAAAAATCCTGAACACTATGGTATAGTGAAACTCGAAAATTTCTATGTCAAAGATATAATAGAAAAACCTCGTCGAAATGAAGCTCCAACTAACATGGCAAACGCAGGCATATATGTTCTTTCCCCAGAAATTTTCGAAGCAATCAATCAGACAAAACCATCTCCAAGAGGGGAGTTAGAAATAACCGATTCTTTCTCGCTTCTTTTAGAGAAGGGCCACAAAATTGCTGCCGCTAGGCTTTCAAGCAATGAAATGTTTGATGTAGGGCTCTTATGGGATTTGTTTGAGGCTAACCGATGGGTTCTTGAAAAAACAAAACCAAAAACAGAAGGACAAATTGAGGATGGAACTCATTTAATAGGTCCTGTAACTATTGAAGAAGGCGCGAGAATCCGTTCTGGAGCATATATCGAAGGCCCTGTTTTCATCGGCAAAGGCAGCGACATCGGACCTAACTGTTTCATACGTCCCTTCACTAGTATAGGTCAAAAAGCAAGAATTGGAAATGCTTGTGAAATAAAAAACAGCATAATTATGAACGGAACGCACATTGGCCATTTATCCTACGTTGGCGACAGTATAATAGGCGAAAACTGTAACTTTGGTGCAGGGACCACAATCGCCAACTATCGTTTCGATGGCAGAGCAATAAAAATGAAAGTTAAAGACAAAGTTTTGGATACTGGAAGAAAAAAACTCGGCGTCGTACTTGGTGACGACGTCAAAACTGGCATAAACACATTATTTATGCCGGGGGTAAAAGTGGGCAATAACTGTTGGGTAGGACCGGACGTTGTGGTATATCGAGACATCCCTCCAAACACTATAGTTATGTTGAAACAAGAACAGGAACAACGCAAAAAGCCTTGATGAAATTCATAATATCAAAATCCTAAAAAGGTGTAGTGTTATAATATCACGACAGAATCAAGAAGGTAGATAGATTGTCGACAGGACAGAGAAGGTTTTTCAGTGAAGTAGCTACTTTGCTGGATAAAAGGGTTACAGTAGCAACCGTTAACGGAAAATCCTATAGTGGCACGCTGATCGGAATAAATCCAGATAACCTGAGCCTCTGCTTGTCAGAAGCAAAAGACGAAAAAGGTCAGACGTTGCATAGAGTTGTGTTAAATGGTAATGTTGTAGCTAAAGTATTCGCGGTTGAAAAGCCCTTTGATTTGAAAGCTTTGGCAGAACGTTTAGAAAAAGTATTTCCAACTATGGTTAGGCTTTACGAAGACAAAGGTTTCATTTGGGTGATGGAGAAAATTAAGGTCACAGAGAAAGGCGTTGCAGAAGGAACAGGTCCTGCGGCTGAACGTGTACAGAGGGTGTACGAGCAGTTTATAAGCGAAATGAAAACTTAGATGAACCAGCGAAATTGAGATTCCTTTTTTCTTCTTTCTCCTGTAGATCGTTCAAGCAAACCAAAATTTTCTAAAAGATTTCGTGTAACTTTCATAGTATTATCTAAACCGTCGAGGTTTACTTTTAAATTAAGCATCTTGCAAACTACATTCAAGACTTCCTTGGTGGCTGCAACATCAGGATAAAGCCCTAAAGTCTCAGCTAACAAGCAAAAACCACGAAAACCCCTTAATTTTCCAATCCCTACCAGAAGCCCGGCAACTCCGAAGATTTGACCTTTAATAATTTCGGCACCTATCCCCAACAGTTCGCTCACCATTTCTTTATCAGTGGCGGCAAAGTAAAGTTTCGGCTTGTCAACTTCTTGTGCTATTTTCAAACCACCAAGAGTTATCACGAAGCGGCAGCCAAGTTCTTTAGATATGTCTAGGATTCGTCCGCAAAGCTCGTATTGTCCTGTTGTAGTTAATGCTTGAGTGTTTCCATAAAGAATGATAAGATCGCGTTCTCCTTTTTCACCTTTATAATAATAAAGCTCGTTGATGGGATAGCGTGTTTGTCCTTCTTCAGCAGTTACAGCGAAGTCTTGAAAAGAAGAACAGTGAATTTCCGCAAAAAGATTTGCCTTCAATTCCCGCATAAGATGTAGCGCAGCTATATTAGCAACAAATCCAATTCCAGGTAAGCCTTCTATCAAGACTGGGTCTTTTAACTTTGGTTTTTCCCGAAGAGAAACGACACAAACCATACTTTCTTCTCCTAGACCAGCATGATTAAAGAAATATAGTAGAGGGATATTAAAGCATGTTTCGGCGGATACATTAAAATGAGCTTTGAAGTACGCAGCAGAGATATGCTTGCAAGGTTAGGAAGAATTAAAACTAAAAGTGGGATAATCGAAACACCTATTTTGCTTCCTGTAATAAATCCTGTTATTCAGCTAATATCGCCGAAGATTATGAGTAAAGAGTTTAACTGCCAAGCGTTGATAACAAACGCATATATTTTGAAAAAACAAGTGGGGGGAGAGGCTGTAGAGAAGGGAATACATAAACTCCTCGATTTTGACGGAGTAGTAATGACTGATTCTGGAGCTTATCAAATTCTCGTCTATGGAAAAGTAGATGTTAACCCTTCAGAAATTGTACACTATCAAGAACAAATTTCCACAGACATCGCCACAATATTAGATGTACCAACAAGCTGGCGTACAACAGAAGAATATGCAAAACACACTGTGGAGGAAACAATAAACCGAGCTAAAAAACTGGCAAAAATCAAAACTCGAAACGATGTCTTATGGGTTGCTCCAATACAGGGTGGGCGGCATCTTGACTTGGTTGCGTATTCGGCTAAGCAAGTAGGGATGTTACCCTTTCAAATCCATGCTTTAGGGAGCCCTACAACAATTATGGAACAATATCTCTTTGACACATTAGTTGACATGATTCTAACTGCAAAAATGAACATGCCTCTGCAGAGACCCTTACACCTTTTTGGTGCAGGACACCCTTTCATGTTTGCTCTAGCCGTAGCTTTGGGATGTGACATGTTCGATTCCGCTGCCTACGCAATCTATGCAAGACAAAACCGCTACATGACAGAATATGGCACTAGTAGACTCAACAAACTTGAATATTTTCCATGCTCCTGTCCAATCTGTGCAAAAAAGGCTCCAAAAGACATATTATGCATGCCACAAAAAGAAAGGCAACAAGCTTTAGCGAAACATAATCTTTACACAAGCTTTGCGGAACTAAAACGCATAAAACAAACTATCATCGAAGGTCGATTGTGGGAATACTTGGAAGCGAGAGCCCACACACATCCATCGTTGCTCCAAGCTGTAAAACGACTTAAGAAATATGAAAATTACATAGAACGCCACAGCCCAGTGACAAAAAAGACTGGCCTTTTCTTTTTCAGCAACTTGGGGCTTACGCGACCGGAGATTGTGCGTTATAGAAAGTTATTAAAAGAGAGATATTTGCCGCCAAAAGATGCTGAGATTCTTATATTGTTGCCTCAGCTTTTAAAGAGACCTTTTCACAAGGCTAGAGAGGCAAAAAGGTTAGTGAAGAAAATTCAACAGGAATTTTTTGAAAAACAAGCTGTGTTTCACATCTGCATTTATGCAGCACCTTTTGGCGTAGTCCCGTTAGAGCTTGATGAGGTTTATCCTTTGTCTCAGCATGAAATTGCAATACCATTGGACCTTGAAACTATTGAGTATGTGGCTGAACAAATCAAAAATTATATTGCTGCATCTTTTTACAAAAAGGTAGTTGTGGTTGAAGACTTTAAGGTTTGGAAAGGTAAAATTTCAACGGCTTGTAAGCGAATCAAGAGAAAAGATTTATCAATAACCGTGTTAGGTGTAAAAGAGACATTGAACGAGAGCGTTCTAAACCTCATTGTCGAAACCCTTCAAAAATTGTGGTCTGAGAGAAAGATGGTATGTTCCGAGTAGACTTGCATTTACACACAGTTTTTTCAGGTGATTCTACAATTACCCCCCAGCTTGTTGTAAACCAATTGCATGCCCACCCACTGATTAAGGGCGTGGCAATCACGGACCATAATACCTTGGAAGGCTATTTCCAAGTGCGCAAACTAGCCAAAGTTCACGAAGATTTAGTAATTTTACCAGGAATTGAAATAAGCACTGAGAAAGGAGACATAATTATTTTGGGTGTCGAAGAAAAACCGGAATATCCAATAACATTAAATTCTGTTATCAAGTTCGCAAAGACAATGGATGGAGTAATTGTGATCCCTCATCCATATCGTTCGATGGGCATTGGCGATTTAGCAATAAACATTGGAGCCCACGCTATTGAAGTCTTAAATCCTACCGCGACACCAAAAGAAAATATGCTGGCGAAAGAATTAGCAAGGACAGAAAGCTTACCTGGCGTTGCTGGAACAGACGCTCACAGCACCAAAGAGATGTGGACAGTATTTACAGAAATAGACGCCCAACCCACTGTTGAAAATATTTTAGACGCTATTCGAAAAGGCTTCGTTAAAAGCCATTGTTGTTCGTACAACAAATTTAGTAATTTAATAAATAAAGGTAGAGGGTGAGAAAAATTCCTCTAGAAATTAAATTTTTTGGCGGTACCCGTGAAGTTGGAAGAATAGCGATAGCAGTAAAAACTGAGAAAACACAGGTTTTGTTAGATTACGGGGTCATGATGGATCACGAGCCTGGTTTTCCCATGCATATTGCCCCTAAAGATGTGGATGCACTCATATTAACCCATTGTCATCTTGACCATTCTGGAGCGTTTCCTATTTTTTACATACAAGATAAGAAGCCTCTTTATGCAACTCGTTTAACTTTGGAGTTGGTGCAGTTATTAATTAAGGATTTTATTCATCTTTCAGGCTATTATCTTCCTTTTGAGTATCTTGAATTGAAGTACATGATGCAAAACTCAATCCACACAGATTATGGAGAAAAGAAAACTGTCGGAGACATAAGCTTTCAACTTCTCGATGCTGGGCATATTCCAGGAAGTGCCCAAGTTCTTGTAGAAGCCGAAGGCAAACGAATTCTTTTCACAAGCGACTTTAACATCTCGAGAACCCGTCTTTTACCGTCGGCGGATAACAACTACGGAGAACTTGACGCTATAATAATGGAAACCACATACGCAGACGAAGACCATACTGCACGGTTGAAATTAGAGGAGAATTTTGTTGCAAATATTATTGATGTTGTAGAAAAGGGCGGTACGGTTCTCGTTCCCGCTTTCAGCATTGGGCGCTCACAAGAAATAGCTTGTATCCTTGCAGCACATCACTTTGAATACCCAACAACTATAGACGGTATGGCTCGCGCAGCTAACCGCATAATGATGGACAATACAGAGTTCCTGCGTGACTCACGTCTCTTTTTAGATGCTGTTCATGGGGCTATTTGGGTAGATGGATGGCGTGACCGTAGAATGGCAACTAAAAAACCTGGTGTAATTATCTCACCAGCTGGTATGTTAAAGGGCGGCCCTGCTGTTTTCTATATTTCAAAGCTCGGCAAAAAAACTCGCAACGCTGTATTTCTGGTAAGTTACCAAATACCTGGCACACCTGGTCGCGAACTTTTGGAAAAAGGAATGTGTGTGATTGATGGAAAAATACGCAAAATTAAAGCCCAAGTGGAACATTTTGATTTCTCTTCCCATTGTGGTGCCAGTCAACTTCGAGAAGTTGTGAAAAATCTGGAAGGCAATCCTGTGGTATTTACGGTTCACGGTGCCGAAGGAAACTGTGAACGGTTTGCCAAATGGGTGAAAAAGGAAGCAGGATTTAAAGCTATTGCTCCAAAGGCAGGCGACACATTTACTATTTAAAATTGTCATTTTTGTTGATACCCATAATTGGACGCTAAAAGAGCCATAAGTTCTACTTAGACCGTTAACTCTCCCGGTGCTTTATAAGGATACAGTGTATGCTTTTGTAGAGCAATATTTATATCTATCTCTTATTATTAGACGTTTATCGAATTAAAATCGAAAACTATGAAATTGTGATGAGGGGAATTATGTTGTCTGAAGGCCTAAGAGAGGAAATGAAAAAACTCAAAGAGGAAATCGCAAACTTGAAAGAAAAGTTCAGAGATATGGCAGAAAGAAAAAGAAGAAAAAGCCGTGGCATATACATAGACATCGGTAACCGTGTACATGATTACATTGAAGATATTATGGAAGGCGTTGCTGAAGGGATACATGGTGAGCTTGAAAAATCGATATTCATCGGCCCTCGTGGCGTTCGAATCTTTAGAAGAAAAGGATCGTATAAAAAAGAAAGTGAAATAGAAGTTAGTTTTCCTAAAGTAGCGGAAGTCATGAGCGCGCTTGGTCATGAACATAGGTTAAATATATTAAAGGAGCTTATGAGCGGCGGAAAATACATCAATGAGTTGCAAGAGAAACTTTCGGAAATCACCACAAGCACACTTTCAAGCCACCTTAACGTGCTTGAAGAAGCAGGTTTAGTGGTTCAAGAAAAAGTTAGGGGACGTTATCTCATCACTATGCCAGGTAGAACCGCGTACAAAATGGCAAAACGAGTAACTAAACTTCTAGAGAGAGAGGAGTACTAATGATTAGGCGAAACTATCGATTAGACAACACCGTTTCAAAGGCGGCCAAAGATATAACACTGTGGCAAACAGAGAAAGGTATTGTGGAAATCAGCAAAAACACATTAGCTATCCCAATAAAACTGAACAATCAACAAAAAGGCTATATCTTTCATGGACATGGCAAACTACTTCTTGACACTATAGTTGAAACCGAAGAAGGTGCATTCGGCAAACCTGTTGAGAGAGAAATTAAGGAGCTTTTTCTAATGCTAGGAAATGCAAAAGAAACGCGCCAACATCTCACAATAGCAACTAAGGAAGACTTGGCAGAAATGGGTTATGAAAATCAGCAAGTTTTTGTAGCCGAGGCTGAAGTTTTGCTTGACCGATTTTTGGGAGGCAGAGTGCATACTTCTCGATGCTTCAGCAAAGACCACGGCTTTATCTTTGCTTTCTTAAACAAAGCTGGCAAGTTAGATGTTCTTCTCGTTGAAAATTTCAAAATGGTTTACAAGGCATTGAATATGGTTTTTCTATCAAATAGAAACATAGTCTTAAAATGTCCCGACAAGACGATTATATCGAATAATGGAAAATCACTCGTCATCAAAAAACACCTTAGGTGAAGCCATTGCCTGAATACTCCATCGAAGCTAATGAATTAACGAAGCATTATGACGAAGTAGTTGCGGTTGACCATATTTCCTTTAAAGTTCGAAAGGGAGAGGTTTTTGGATTTCTCGGCCCAAATGGGGCTGGCAAGACTACAACAATTAAAATGTTAACTACGTTGATAAAGCCGACTGCTGGTAGCGCAATGGTCCTCGGATTTAACATCGTTTCAGAAGGAAATAAAATCAGGCCTCAGATAGGTGTTGTTCAGCAAGAAGCGAGTTATGAGTATGCCTTGAGTGTAGAAGAAAACCTTGACTTGTATGGATTTCTGTGGAATGTACCCAAAAAAGAAAGGAAAAAGAAGATAGAGCTTCTTCTCGACAAGTTTGGCTTAAAAGAAGTTCGGAAAACAGCGCCTCCAGAGCTTTCCATGGGACAGAGGAGACGGTTGCAAGTTGCGAGAGAATTTATGCACGAATGCGAGCTTATGTTCCTTGACGAACCTACAATTGGTTTAGATCCACAAGCTAGGAGAATCACCTTAGATTATGTACGTGAAAAAGTGAAAAACGGTATGACTGTGTTTTTTACGACGCACATTATGGAAGAGGCGGAATATGTATGCGACAGAATAGCAATTATAAACCGTGGACAAATTCTAGCGCTAGACACTATTGAGGATGTCAAACGAAGATTCGGCGGGATAAGCGTAATTCATCTTCTTGTCAAAGATCACCGCAGCTTAAAGCGGAAAC
>JBHIEO010000029.1:0-12468 GCA_046760665.1 Bathyarchaeia archaeon | reverse complement strand
TATTACTTATCGACCAAAACGATTACCATCAATTAAAAACAGAGCTTCACGAAGCTGCAGCTGAAAGAAAAACATGTGAGGATGTAACTGTTCCTCTTCGAACCCTCTTCAAACACAAGAAAATCCATTTCTTGTGTGAAAAAATAATGCACATAGATTTTGCCCAAAGAATCGTCATCACCACTCAAAGGAAAGTCAAGTATGACAAGCTTGTTATCGCCTTAGGTAGTGAAACAGAGTTTTTTGGGATTCCAGGATTAAAGGAATACGCCTTCACGTTGGTATCGCTTGACGATGCTCAACGTATCAGAAGCCATATTAGAAAAATGGTTTTACAATCGACAGATGAGTTAGATGAGAAAGTTAAACAAGCCATGCTTACTTTTGTTGTTGGTGGTGGGGGCTTTACAGGTGTCGAATTAGCAACAGAACTGGTTGATTATATAGCGAAGCTTGCCAAAGAAGTGGGTAAAGACAAAAATAAAATGCGTCTCATTCTTGTAGAGGCTGGAAGTAGCATCCTTCCAGGTTTTGACCGTAAACTTGTTAACAAAGCTTTTCGCATCCTAGACTTAAAAGGTGTAAGGTTAATACTTAAAACGCGTGTGGTGTCATTTGACGGTAACACCGTTCGGCTCAAAACTGGCAACAAAATTCAAACTAAAACTTTGATTTGGACAGGGGGAGTGAGAGCTAACGCATTGGTAGCAAAATCAAGGTTAAGATGTGGCCCTCGCAGTCGTGTCGTTGTAAATCACTTCTTAGAATCTGTTGACTATACAGGAGTCTATGTGGTAGGCGACAACTCTCTGGTTTTAGATTCAGCTACTGGCAGACCAATCGCTCCCACGGCTCAGCTAGCGCTACAACAAGCTGAAATCGCCGCCTTCAACATTTATGCCGAGGTAACTGGAAAACATAGAAGACGCTTCACTCCTAAAGTTATAGGTCAATTTGTTTCCCTTGGGGGACACCAAGCAGTCGGCTGGATTTGGAAGTTCAGGGTTTCTGGCTTCTTAGCTTGGTTTTTAAAGCAACTCAGTGTTTTGGGATATCTCTACTCCACTGGAGGTTTAAAACTTGCGATAGCTAAGCTTAAACTGCTTTTTAGGTGAAGGTATTTATGAAGGCAATCCTAAATTTTTATTACAGAAGGAAACTCAATGGCAAGTACTGCAACCTTGTTTAAAAAATGCCCTTTGTGTGGCGAAGGAACAATAAACGCCGTTACAAAAAAACTGTTGGTCTTTTCTAAACTGGAGATTCAACCTTGCCCAGTGTGTTCAGCCAAGTTTACCACGAAAGGTGAAGATAACTATCAGCTTTTGTATTGTGAACCTCGCAAGATTATTGGCAAAAAGGCTCATGGTCAACATAGCTGTCGAGAACGCATATACCGTGGGTGTTATTTAGGCGTAACTTTGCACAAATCTGAATGGGAAAAAATTGCGGAGGGAGGAGAAGCTGAATTTTTCGAAAAGTTTCTAGAAATGAACCAGAAGTTTTTGCATGGTTCCTTGCCAACCTATTCAAAAGAAGCTGTGTCTTTCCCTTTGGAAAAAGAAGAAGAGGTGCATTACGTTTCTTCGCCCGTTTACTTGGATGAAATGCAGCCTTCACATGGGAAGCGGGCTGATAGCGGAGATTTAATTTTAACTAGTAAGCGAATCATATACGTACGTGAACCAGAAGCAATTATCATTCCTATCGAGAAAATTGAACACGTTGAAGAAGCCCCGCCGGGATTTCTCATTAAAGAGAAAGATTCTTTTGAACCTATATACTTCTTTCCACCCCTTTATGATCCTGTTTTCGCTGCTGTTAAGGGCGTTATCTACATTTTCGAAAAGAGCCGATAGATTGCAGAAAATTTACATTTAGAGTGGTAATAACTTCTGTGTTGTAATTGGATTGCTTTTCTGTATTTTGTGAGAAACATTGCCAAGTGTATGTAGCACACATTGACACCTCAAAAGACATGTAATATGACCCACTAGTCCAAAACGAACCACAAATAGAGGTCTAATATTGAGAATAGGATTTTTCGTTTGGGAATATCCACCTGCACTGGTTGGAGGTCTAGGAACCTATGCCGACTATATCACACGAGAGTTTATCAGCATGGGACACGACGTCACGGTTTTCACGCTGAATCCCAACAACTTGAAAACTCGAGAGGTCTTCAAAGGCGTGGAGATACATCGACCGAAAATTGTTGATGTCAGCAACGTCTTTCCAATGTTTGTAATCGACGACTTGCGAAAATGGGGCACTAACATTCGCTTCTTCAACGACATTTTCATCTACAACGTTCTGAGCGCAACTAAATTCATTAACAGCGTCATAAAGAAAGAGCGTTACAAATTTGACGTAGTATGTGTGCATGACTGGCTGAGCTGCATAGTAGGGATTATAGTCAAAAACGAAACAGAACTTCCAGTCGTTTTCCATGTGCATAGCACCGAGTTCGGTAGAAGCGGAGGGCACGGCTCAGAAGTTGTTTCCCATCTTGAAACCGCAACTGCCCAAACGGCAGATCACATAATCACGGTCAGCAACGCAATGCGAGAAGACCTCATCAGGCACGGTTGGCCTAGCTCCAAAATCAGCGTCGTCTGGAACGGAGTTGACCCAAAGCGGTACAATCCTGAGAAATGCAAAAAAGAAGACGTCGACCGAATTCGGAAAAAATATGGTGTCAACGATGATTGGCGCATGATTTTCTTTCTCGGACGACTCACATGGGTAAAAGGCGTCAGAAATCTAGTTCAAGCCATGCCGATGGTTTTGAAAGAATATCCGAAAACTAAGCTAGTGATTTTAGGCAAGGGAGAAGAACAGAAAGACGTGCTTGAAATGGCTCATAGACTTGGTATTTCTGACAGAGTTAATTGTTGCTTCGAATTCGTGCCAGAAGCCGAACGCATCCTCCACTACGCTGCAGCTGACGTATGTATCTTTCCATCAATCTATGAACCTTTCGGCATTGTTAGCTTAGAAGCGATGTCTATGGCAAAGCCAGTAATCGTTGGCGCCCAAGGAGTAGTCGGCTTCCGCGAACAAGTAATCTCCTCTGGACCAGAACAAAATGGAATCCACGTAAACGGTAACGATCCAGCAGACATTGCATGGGGAATAAAAGAAACGCTAAAGAACCCGGAAAAAGCAAAACAGTGGGGGAGAAATGGACGCAAGCGTGTCATACAATACTTTACTTGGAGAAAAGCAGCAGAACAAACTTTGGAAATCTACAAGATAGCACAGCAAGCTCGATCAAAAGAAATCCAGACACAATGTGTATCGTTTGAGGAAAACTTAACTACAGCACGAAAAGCGTCTTAGACATATTCCAGAAGCTCTGTTAAGCTTCCAATTTTCTCAACATCTTCTTCTTTAACACAATTCTCACGATCAATCAGCAACGCCTTCAAACCACATTCCTTGGCACCTTTGTAGTCATGTTTCACCATGTCCCCCACAAAGAGAGCTTCATGAGGCAAGACACCTAATTTCTCCAAAGCGCACAAGAATATTTCTTTACTTGGTTTCATTTTTCCTACGGTGTCAGAAGTTATTTCCACATCAAAAAATTCAACTAGCCCTACTTTTGGCAATATTTCTCTAACATCGCTTTCTAAACCATTGGTTATGAGACCGATTTTCAACCCACTTTGCTTGAGCAAATTTAGTGTCTTCTCTACTTCGGGGTAAAGCTCAACTTTTGCATGGCACCACCACAATTTTGTTATTTTCTCTGCCAAAAGAGACACCTTGCCGCAAACTCCCAAGCGTTCCAAAATTTGTGTGTTCCATCTTATCCAAAACTCGTCTCCTAAAGTTGGCAACTCCTTAATATCAACATGTTTCTCTGTGGCTTTTCTTGCCCGCTCAATTTCTTCTGGTGAACGTTCGACACCATAAATTTCTAGTATTTCTTTCATCGTCTCTGAAATAGGAGAAGTCTTTACTAATGTTCCTCCCAAGTCAAAGAGAACCGCCTTTATTTTCATCTCTGTCGCCTCTAACGAATCCTTTTGTTGAAAGCGAGCCTTGCTATTTAATATTTTCTTACTTGGTATTTTCTAGACATTTAAGGATACAAAGCTCACAAAAAAGCTGGGTCTATGAGCAGCCAAAAGGACATGTATTGAAAGTATTCTTATGTTAGTCGTTTTTCGCTAAGGGAGGGTTTTTCTCGAATAAAATTTCGCAGATATAAGTCATTTTTCCTGTATTGTGATGTGAGAGAGAAATTATGACTTATGTCATATATAAAGATTTCACAAAAACATGCCAAAAAAAGCAATGGACATATAAATGCAACACTAAAAACTCTCACCTCTAAAATGTGATGTGCTCTTGAAAACTTAAATAGTTTCACAAATACACTGTGGCATGGAGGCAGAGGTGGAAAATGGGTCTTCGTGAGTTTATAGTTAAATATTTTGATAAAGCCTATGAGCAGTTTTCCTTAAAGGAACTCCGTGATGCTCCCGTTTCTGCCATGAGTGGAGTTAGCGAGGCAGATGCAGCGGACTTGAAAAAAGCTTTCGGAATAAACACAGTTAAGGATTTTGCAACCAACAAATACATTCTTCTTGCTCAGGCTATAAACGCCTTTTCAAGATATTCTGGGAAAGTCCTCGATAAAGAGTTCGAGTCAGCTGAGTTCAAGAAGCTTAGAGAGAAACCTGTTTCTGCTATCTCAGGCATCTCAGAGGATGACGCTGCACTGCTCAGGAAAGCTTTCGGTATCAATACGATCGCCGAGTTGGCTGAAAATAAATACGTCCAAATAGCTCAACTTACGACGATTCCTGTGTCTCTGATGGAGCTGTTGGAAGCCTTAAATCCATAGGATGGAATGAGACTACAAGAATTTTATCTCTCAGAAACTTCTCTAGACGCCTTCCAAACTCGTTTCCCTAATAAAATCAGCCCTATTAGGAAAGCCAAACCTACAAAGCCCGTTCCAACAGGGTTGTCAGTTCTAGTCGTATCTAATTCCTGCAACGGAGCAAAAAGGATGAAAAAAGCTAATGCTCCAACCACAAGGGTGAAACAATGTCTTTCACTAGACTCCTTCCATTCATAGCTCTTTAGTAACTTCGTGTAAAACAAGACTAATGCAGGTCCAAAAAGCATCGCTACGGGCCACCACGGTATCAAAATGGGTATCAGCCAAAAGCCTGAAAAGAAGGAAAAAGTTCCAATAGCGCCAATTATCCACATTAAAGGCAACCTTGACAAAGGCCTTTTACCATCTCTTCCCCACTGCCCAGGAAGTTTATAAGCTGCGTAGCTAAATAGCACCACCACCAAAGCTGCGAGTAAGTGTTGTGGAAATGGAGGCCAATAGTTAAGAAAAGAAGCGATTAAGAAGAATCCAATGACGACAACGCTTACAAGAAGCGTGAACAATATTTTGAACATTCTGTTCCCAATCCAGCTTTCACTGCGACGTTCATGATAAGCAAGCTCTACTAATACAATAGGTATGGCGATGCTATAGACCGCGTGATAGATTGTAAGCATTACCGCCCAGATCCAGTTAACGTCAAACCATCTGCCATAGACGGCTAACTGTCCCAGATCGGGCCAATCAGGATTGAAGAAGCTACACACCATCAAGCCCTCTTCTAAGACGCCATATGCAGCTCCAAGCAACAACACCGAACCAATGCCTTTCTTCCAGCGAACTCTTAACTCTCTGACAATTAATGCACTGCTACCATAAAGCGATACGATTATTGCGAAGCCGAAGGGATTAAAGAACTCTATGGGTGGAGCAGAACCTGAAAGCAGTTCTCCAATGGCCGGCGACAACAAGAAAAGAGTAAGGGCTGGTGAGAGTTTTGGAAGTTTCATATTTTTTCAACAGACATTTGCAGGTGTTATATTTTGTGTGTCTTGTTTATTGTGTAGTGCCTCTGAAATAAGGGAAAAAAGGGGGGTCTCGCTATCCTATGATGAAGGTGGAGGCGGAGGCTGATTCGTCTTATCCGACTGCTGCAAATCTTTTGGTTGTTTAGAACGATGTCTTCGGAGAACCACCGCTGCGCCGATGGCAATTACCGCAATGACTACTGCAAATAATATTAGCCCTGTTGGAAATGTAGGTATTGTAGCAGTTGACATGGGGGCATAGTAAGCAGTGAGAATTGGATCGTGTTCTACACGATAGCCGCTGTATGTTGGATATGAAATTAGGTAGAAGTAGTCTGCGTAGGTCATGTCTAACAGATGATCTTTGGCTCTCTGATAGAGAGCTGGATCCATATGTGCAATGACTAGCGGAATAAAACGCATGAGGGATGTGTGAACATTGAAAATACCGTTGTGAGCGAACCCAGCGATTTTGCATGTCCTCGTTGTGGTATTGTAAGTTTTGTAAGAGGTCTCTGTCGGGTCCTCAGTGTAATTGTATAAGTTGTAACTTCTTTTGGATCCGAAGCTTGCATCAAAAATTCTTTCTCCATCATCAGCGAAACCAGAGATAGTAGAGTTGCTGACATAAACGTCTGAATCTGTTACGTTGAAGTCGTGAGATTTGAAAAATGCGGTATGGTCAAGCATTACAGTGCTTTGAAATTGAACGATGCTCATTTGTATACCTTGACTCTCTAAGAATTCGTAAATAGTTTCATTAGAATATTTAGCTCCATTCATACGGTAGCATCCTGTACTGTTGTAATGCACTGTGAAAGGAATGATGAAGAACCACCAGATAACCCAGAGGTCAGTCATCTTTCCAATGACATAGTTGGAGGTTAACGTAGCTGTTCCATCTGTAGTGTTGAGCGTTAAGTCATATGTGAATGTCAATTCGTCATATCTTGTTACCGCGATTGGTAAAGCATCGTGATGGGGATTGGAGGGATCGATGTAGGTTTTCCACCAGATTGCTGTGAGATTTGTGTATTTCATACCCCAGTGCCAACTTGTTTTGTCTGGAGACGAAGTTAACGGAATTATTGTTGTTTTGCTGTTTAGTGCAGGAGGAGTGACGCCTTCAAATTTTGAGCTCAAATCAAATCCTAAGTTGAAAGAAGAATACAATGTATCATTCTTGTCAGGCGAGTTGGGGTGTATAGTGCTTGTACTTTCGTTGAAAGCTAATAGCATTATGAAGGACGATGCTGTGACTATGTCTTTGCTGCCGTTTTGAGATTTATAGCGCATCATAATTGTTTGGATGGGGATAGTTAGAGTTGCTTGGTTCATTGTGATGTTGACTAAACCTCCATAAAGCATTTGCAAACCACTTGTGTTGACGTAAGTCAGATATAAATTAGCATGCCAACCGGCTGAAGGAGGCATTTTTCCATGTTGTTCAGCATACTGTCTAGCGTATTCGAAAAAGTCCACTGTTTTGCTCCAACTCTCTAACTTGAAGTCAGAAGCATTTAAAGTATCGACAGCTGAGACAGGCAATATACTAGCATTTGCGAGAGCGAAAATCGCAAAAACTACTAATATCACGTTTTTTTTCGGCATAACGTTTCCTCATTCAATCTAGGTCGTTTTAAAGGTATTTCTATTAAGGTTTATGAACTGAAGATGCAGATTTACGAAAATATGTTTTTAGTTTTCTTTTTTGTTCGGAGTTAAATCATTACCATATGAATGGCAAATATTGCCTTGCCCGAAACTGAACTTTCATGTCAGAAGCTAATTTCTCAACTGCTGAAATTTCAATTTCTGGAATGGTAACCGCAGTGACTTCCACATTAAATCCCTTGTCTTTAACTTGTTCTACGAACTCTAGAACTTTGTCGAAGGCATTTTCAAATTTAGGTTGACACACCTCGTTGTATATAGTTTCGTTGTGGGCGTTTAGACTTACACTTAACTTGCTTACACCTGCCTTTTTGAGCTCATTAACAACGTCTCTTTTGGGATAGAGTAAAAAGGCATGCCCATTTGTGTCGATACGCACCGGTTTTAGAGCAGTTTTGTTTATCCAGCACGCAACCTCCAGAAGTGTGTCGAGTCTCGTTGTGGGTTCGCCGAAGCCGCAGAAAACAATCTCTTTCCAGTGTCTTCGGTTAAGAACATTTTGCAGCACGTTTATGATTCTGTTTGATGGCGGTTCGTCTTTTAGTTTTAGGTTGAACCCTGCAATGCCCGTTTTGAATCGGCGTAGGCAGAAGTAGCAGTTGTTGGTGCAACGGTTTGTGATGTTCAAGTATAATGTTTTGTTAAGCCAATAGACAACACTTGGATTTTTACCGATGCCTTCGGCGGTCAAGACATATCCCATTTAACTGCGTTGTGAAATTATTGGGAGATCAAACGTTTGAAGGTTTGGATTCTAAAAACTGAATAGAAGCTAATTTATCCAGCTTCACAAGACACAACAAACAGAAAAGTAGCTCGGCTTAAAATGACGTTAGAATAAACCGCTTAAAAGTGTTTGAAGATCAAGTATAGCAAAGATGAGGGAGACCGCGACCGACACTCCAAATATGAGAAGGAGTGCTCGAGGTTCCACGGGCAGACTTATTGGCGGTTCTTCTGGTTTTTTTTCGATAGTGTACTCTCTTATTTCTCGCGTCATAGTGTCTATTTGCACTTTTGCGATGATTTTCTTTCCAATTTCTGCCTCGACAACATAATTTTCATTCTCTATAAAAACATGCTTCGGCTTAATTCCTCTTTTATGCCCAAGTGATTTTAGAAAAGCCATCGCTATTGAGGTGACTTGTTGAGCGTTGAGGGGTCTAGTTTCTGGATTTGGTCTTTGAGATACTGTTGTTGGAGCTGGTCTTTCACGGGCTATCGTCATTTAGCATGTCACCTCTCCCTTCTACATTTTCAAAAATGGTTTATAATAAGAAAGTGTGCGTATTTTGACTTACAAACTTTTTCTCCTAAGACATTAACCATTTATATCTCGACATTTTCTGAGAATTGAAGCATGAAAATATCGAGACTCATATGGAAAGCTGGTGACGTTTGGGGGCGTTGATTTTTGTGACGTGCCAATGCTTGTTATTTGAATGTGACTAACGTTTCAAAATTGAGAAAACAGCGATGGCAATGAAAGCCAAGCCTGCCAACACTTCACTCCCACTAATTACCCAAACTGCTAGAGCTACAATCGCAGCAGGCAAAATGAAAAAGAGAACTTTAACGATCACTATGATTATTATGATGCCGAGTATGAGAAGAACTAAAAGTGCCAGCCAACCCATCGGACCGAAAGAAGGTAAAAAGAGTGACACTGGAAACATAGATTGTAGTAATTGTTATTACACATTAAAACTTTTTTCACAAAAATGTTTTCTGCTTTCTCTTATTTTTCATGTTGCTCGATTTTTCTCAGAGCATATGTATAATCTAGCCTCTGCAGTTCATAGTGGACGCTAAGATATAATCCTACAAATAGTAATGAAAAACCTATGATTATGAATACGAGAATTTTTAAAAATAATCCTACCACAGAAATGCTTGAGCCTAATGCACAGACAATTTCTCCAACAAATCTGGCAAAGCTCACCTGAGCAATTTTTTCTCTCAAGTAATCCGTTACTTCCGACACTAGTTTTTTCACCTATTCTTGAGGAAAAATTAGAAAGGCAATATTTAAGTGCTGACTAAAAAAGCGGTGTACGAATAGGCTTAGGTTACTGCGAAGTTAAATACGCCGTGTAAAGTAACTTTATTGGAGAACACTATGCAACCTAAAGTAATAACTCTTCTTTCGGATTTCGGATTGAAAGACCCTTATATTGCAGAAATGAAGGCGGTTGTATTGAGCAAATGCTTGGAGGCAAAAATTGTTGACATCAGTCATGAAATTGACAAGTTTAACATCCGCATGGGTGCTTTCGTGCTTGCCTCTGCGGCACCATATTTTCCAAAAGGCACAGTACATATAGCTGTTGTAGACCCTGGAGTTGGAACTAAACGTCGCCCTCTTGTCGTAGAGACCAAATATAGCTATTTTGTAGGTCCAGATAATGGAGTGTTAATGTTGGCAGCTTTAAAAGAAACTTTGCAGCATGTGTATGTTGTTGAAAATCCACGATACATGCTTTCGGAAGTTTCAAAAACCTTTCATGGCAGAGACGTTTTTGCGCCTGTTGCTGCCTATCTTGCTGGAGGGTGTGTTGCATCTGAGGTTGGAGAAGAAATTTTTGATTATGTGGTACCGGATTTTGCGGAGCCACGTTTTAAGAAGGATGTAGTGTTTGGTGAGGTATTGCATGTGGACGATTTTGGAAATGTCATCACAAATATCCCATGGGAAATTCTAAAGGAGTTGGCTATTCAGGAAGGTGGACTTGTAAAAGTTGAAATAGGTGGTAAAGCTGTGACTTTAAGGCTTTGTTCTGCCTATGGCGATGTTTCTTTAGGTAAGGCGCTTGCAATAATTGGCAGCCATAACTTCTTGGAGGTTTCAGTGAACCAAGGCAGCGCCGCAAAACAGTTTAAAGCAAAATGTGGCGATTTTGTTCGTGTCCAGAGGAAAAGTTAAGCTAAACTTTATCGGTTTTTGCCAAGTCTCGTAGTCTTTCTACGCCGTCAATCTCTTTAATATATTTAGCAACGCTTTTGGGGACTAGCTCTGTCCAGCTTTTGTTTTTCAGCATTCTTTCTCTTATTTCTGTGGCTAAGTAAAGATGACGCTTGTTGAATGGTATCGATTTAACGGGGAACCCAGCTTCAATAAACAGTCGACGTGTGAGAGGTTCATTCGAATAAACGCATTCAAATTTGGGTGTGTAGCCTCTTACTTCTGCAACCCACATCATGTGAACATGCATGTCACGGATGGGAATGATCCAATATTTTGAAGGGGAGATTTTGGCTTCGTTCAAGGCCTTACGAACCATAGTGACTCGTTCGCCTGCAGTAAAAGGATTATCCAATCGATGGCTATATTGGGCGCTGCCAATCACGATCACCACTTCATCGTCCTCAGACAAAACATATTTTATAGCGTGAAGATGACCTAGATGAAAAGGTTGAAACCGACCGACGTAGAGCCCTCGCGAAGTCATGGAAGTCCTCCTTTAATGATAATGTGTGCATGAACTTAATATATGCTGGGTTTAAGCATATCGACTGGAAACAACTTTAGTTTTTTGTCTTCAATTTGAGCCTCAAACATCTTTCTATATTTTCGGTTTTCTTTTTGCAAAATATTCCATTTAGTCTTTAAGCTTAGTCCGTAACCGCCTAAAGTCATATTAGTGGCCACAACTCTGTGACAAGGAATCAAAGGTGCGAAAGGATTAGTCGCCATCACCCGTCCAATCGAGCGAGGACTTCCGCCGGCAACTCTGGCCAAAGCACCGTAAGTCGTTACATAACCCGTAGGAATCAGCGAGGTTAATCGCAACACTTTTTGAGCATAAGTGGATAAGCGAGTCATAGCGAATTGAAAACTAAAAGAAACATCTTTGCCATCACAAATTGCCTTTATAGCCCTCAACACTTCTTCTGCAAACACATTTTTCCTTTGGACAACTTGAAAAACTGTGTTGTAGGGTAGCTCTTTCAATAGGTATTTCAAAGTGTATTTCTTATCGAAAGCGAAGGTTGTTGCGAAAATCCCTTCGTCTTCGAGAGCAACACCACACCATAACTCTTCAATTTTTCGAATGTAAAGGTTAATCATCAATACTCATTCAATGTTATGTCAACGGGTTACAGAATAACATTTTGCTTAATTGCTACGTTTTCTTGTGTTTTCCTTGGTTATTCCTTTATTTCAGCTCGTTTGAACGCGTACCACCCTATGAGAAAGAACATGGAAATATAAATTGATGCAACTAAAATAGACCTTAACAAGATAAACCCTAAGGCTTCTGTGTAGAGAAGTTGTTCCGAAATAAATAATCCTTTGTAAAACTCTACCTCTGCTGTTGGGTATAGAACATAATTAATCAAGTTTGCCCCGATTGCATCAGTGCCAGTTAGTATCGTTTTCCCGATGGAGGAGACGCCTGGAATTTGTTGGCTCTCTATGCCCTTGGCAATGCCTCTAGCCCCTAGACCTGCTACGTAGCTTAGTATCCAAGCTTGTTCTGCTACAGCAGAAACTATGTTGGTGACTATGTTTGCACCCATCCAGGTGCCAAATGTGCCCAAGGCAGCAACCATAGAGTTTTTTGAAAGAGCGCCTAAAGCCAACACAATTGCTATCCATACAAAAGTGCTGAGCAGACTTCCTAGAAGAGATAAGGGAAGTAGATGAAGGTTGCTTTGAGCCCCGTAAATGATTGTTCCTCCAACAGCCATATAGATAAGAAGCATGACATAAGTAGCAAGCAAGGTTAAGAACCCTGCAAACACTTTTCCTAGAAAAACTGTTGTGCGCGAAATAGGTTTCGTAAGTAATGGAATGATTGAGCCGCTTTCAAACTCTCCTGAAATACTATTCATTGCAGTGACTATTGCGAAAAGCAGAAGCCCGAACCCGCCAATTCCGATACCAGTTTCTACAACATAATTGGG
>JBHIEO010000028.1:0-12584 GCA_046760665.1 Bathyarchaeia archaeon | reverse complement strand
TGGTTAACTATTTGTTTCTAATTATAAAGCCTGCTGAAAAGATGGTTAAGCAGGCAGTCCTCTGCTTAAGGTGTGGAAACAAGAATTCTATCGAAAACAAGTTTTGCAACGGGTGTGGGCACCCTCTTTATCCTCCGTCTCAGATAAAGTGTTCAAAATGCGGTGCGATGATGCTTGCTACCTTGAATTTTTGTGGGGAATGTGGGTTACTGCTTCGAAGACAGAAAAAAAGAGGACGATGAATAAGGTTGGCTATTGCGAAAGTTTTTCTCCGCAGTTTCCACAGAATTTTGTTCCCGGAGGATTTTTTGTGTTACATTTTGGACAAATAGCCTCAGCGCTGACCGTTGATTGAGGTAGCGGTTTTCCGCAGTTTCCACAAAACTTGTTGCTTGCAGGGTTTTCTCCTCTGCAGTTTGGACAGACAACCATCGGTGTTGGAGCTAAGCTTGCTCCGCAGTTTCCACAAAACTTCATTCCCACAGTGTTTTTGGCGCCACATTTTTGACAAATCATCACTTCTTGGGGTCTTCCAGCCTGAGCTTGCTGCAGTTGTTGAGCCATCATGAAAGGCATTGTTAAGCCTAATCCTGCTCCAATGCCAGCGGCAGCTGCTCCGCCACCTTCTGTTCCTTTGAGTTCTGCTGCCGTTTCTTTCATGTACTGCATGGTCATTGCTTGGGCGCCAACTCCAGAGGCAAATCTTCTTGCTTCTTCTGGGATTTTGACGCCTTCGAAGACACAGTCTATAATCTTTAAGCCGATTCTCGCGGCTTCATCACTAATTTTTAGTGCCACTTTGTCGGTTGTGACGTCTACGTTTTTTACGACGGTAAATATGTCGAAGCTTCCAAACTCATTTATGATGCGTTCATTTACAAATCCTCTAATGTAGTTTTCAACATCTTGGGATGTGGTTGCTCCTCGGTTGCCAAAGAACTCCATAACGAACAGCTTCGGATCTTCAACCATGTAAAGAAGATAGCCGTAAAATCCCAGCTCGGCTTGATATTTTATGTCGCCGCTTGGCGCTGAATAGGCTGTTCCGCCGAAATTTCCTCGGA
The DNA here is from genome assembly GCA_046760665.1 of Bathyarchaeia archaeon. Lineage (GTDB taxonomy): Archaea > Thermoproteota > Bathyarchaeia > Bathyarchaeales > SOJC01 > JBHIEO01. Next base: position 11,520 of record JBHIEO010000028.1, on the reverse strand, counting down.
ATTGACTGTTACTGACGAAGACAACTTCGCAGTCGAAAATATCTCCGATGATGCCGAGAGCTTTTAAAGCCCCTGTTAAGAGAGGAATATTTTTGCTGCTTATGGTGTGTCTTCCTGGACCGAAAACATCGTAGGCTTTGCCGTCTCTGAAGAAGACAGCCCATTGATTTTCTTTCACAATTACTTGACTTCCATATTTAAGGGAAAGATTTGGAAATCTGTAAGCGATATCTTCCGCTCCAGCATAATCCCAAGACACCTTTTCAACTATAGGCATTAATTTTACATCTCCAAAGGTCTAAATTCCCTTTCTCGACCATTCCATTTAGATTCAAAGTCAAGTATTAAAGACTTGATGTTTTTCACTTTAGCTTCCACGTCATCCCATTTTTCGGCTTCACTGTCGCTATACAACTCGTCCACCGCATTTACTATGCTTTTAACATCTTCGTCTAGGGCTTTGTCGTAGTTGAATATTCTTGCAAGTTCCTTTTCTCTTATGTATCCTTTGCGGTCCCACAATCCTGCATAGCCATAATCAGCACGGTTAACTTTTTCAGCGACTCTATCAAGCAATTGAATGACTTTCTTAAAATGGTCTCCAGCGGCATTTTGTCCCGCGTTCAAGGCAGCCAAATATATTTCTTCCCATCTGTGACGTAAGGCTTTGAAATCAGCGTAGTAATAGTTGCGAACCTTTTTGTCAAGCTCCCGCAAATCCTCTTTCGTTCCGTAGCCTCCAGTTATTACGTTTTGGATTTTTTCAAATACTCCTTGCCTTTCTTTGACTCTTTCAATCGTTTCCTTTTCCGACACGAATAAATCTCCTGAACAACTTTGAATGAGCGTTTTTACACCTAAAAGCTTTCCCTTACAAGAAACTGCACACCTATAGAACAACTGGTGCTAGAGCATCCTCACGCTTTCTGTGGCAAGGAACACAACAATAGCCACCACCAAAACGGAATAGGCTCTACACTTTTCGTGGTTATTCCCTACTATTGAGCTTCCAATAGAATAGTCTATTCCCTGCACCGAAAAACACAAACAAACCAAAAGAAGGAGTAAGCCTTTATAAGAGGCTTAATGAATGTTTTGAGGGAAAATAACCGTAGGTAAGAAACTTGCCAACACCATACGATGTTCCTGCACAAATCTTCATCAACAAACTAGCTAAGTACATAAAGGACAACATAGATCAAGTCACCCCCCCATCGTGGGCACTTTACGTAAAAACAGGAACCTATGCAACACAGCAGCCCCAAAACCCCGACTGGTGGTACACACGTTGCGCCTCACTTCTCCGAAAAACCTACATAAAAGGCCCCATCGGTGTCGAAAGATTAAGAGCACAATACGGCGGAAGAAAGGACATGGGGGTCCGCCCAGAACAAATGAGAAAAGGCGCTGGAAGCAACATCAGAAAGCTCTTTCAACAACTCGAAGCAGCCGGACTCGTTGAAAACGTGAAAGGAAAAGGCAGAGTATTATCAAGCGAAGGGAGACGATTACTAGATACAATAGCCACCGAGATAAAAAAAGAGTTAGAAAAGAAAGTACCTGAGTTAGTAAAGTACTAGAAAAGGTGAAGGAGCTGTGAGCCAAGACGAGGAAATTGAAGCATTGCGCAGAAAAAAGATGTTAGAGCTAAAGAAAAGACTTGCCCAAGAACAACAACGAATCCAAATGCAGCAACAAATAGAAATACAGAAACAAGCTTTACTTCGCCGCATACTCTCACCGAACGCTAGGCAGCGTCTCACAAACTTAAAAATGGTAAAGCCTGAATTTACAGGACAAATTGAACTTCAGCTCATACAACTCGCTCAAGCAGGACGCCTAAAAATACCAGTCACTGACGAGCAACTGAAAGAAATATTAGCTCGATTACAGGGTCAACGGCGAGACATAAAAATAAGGAGAAAATAACTATGGCTAGAAACAAACCAACTGCAAGAAAACGTAGACTAGCGAAGGCTGGAAAGCAAAAAAAGCCAGTTCCAACATGGGTAGTGGCTAAAACTGTCGGTCGAGTTAGACAGCATCCGAAGAGTAAACACTGGCGACGTTCCAAACTTAAAGCATAAAGGAGGATTTTTTTGGAAGAAAAGGCTGAGGAAGCTCTAAAAACAGAAACAGAAAAGGGAGAAGAACCGCCACCGGAAGAAGGTGAAGCTTTAGAGCCTGAAGCCTTAGAAGAAGAGGAAGAAGCAGAGATAGGCGGAGAAGGGGCTGAAGGGGAGATTTTTGAAGAGGAAGAGATTGAGGAAGAGGAGGTACCTCGCCGAGGAGAAGAGGAAGAGGAGAAGTTTGTAGAAGAAAGAATCTACACGGTGCCACTACGACGGGCATGGATAGTGCCGCCTAAAAAAAGAGCTGCAAAAGCCATACGCATCCTCAAAGCCTTCGTTCAAAGACATATGAAAGTTGGCAAAGCTGTTATTGAGGAGGAAGAAGAGGGAGAAGGTGGAAGAATAATTATCAGCAATGAAGTTAACGAGAAAATTTGGAGCCGTGGAATCGAGAAGCCTCCTCGAAAATTGAGAATCCGAGCTGCCAAAGACGAAGAAGGAAACGTAAAGATTTTTCTGGCCTAGGAGACGAACGGTTGGCAATTTTCTCGCTAAGTCTTTTCGGAAGCGCAAGCATAGGAGTCTACTCTCTAGCTACGGACAAGATAGCAATAATCCCTAGGCAAGCACCTGAAACAAAAGCCGATAAAGTTGAGCAGTGGCTAAGTGTTAAAGTGGCTAAAACAACGATTGGCGGCTCGGTGGTTGTTGGGGCTTTGGCGTGTGCTAACTCGAATGGCATAGTCTTACCCCATTACGTTCGAGAGGAAGAATTGAAAACCATAAAAGCGCTATGTGACGATGCTAATTTGACGGTTATGAAGACGAAAAAAACAGCCTATGGAAACATGGTTCTAGCCAATGATTATGGTGCTATCGTTGATCCGAGACTTAAACCAGAAACTATTGAAGAAATATCTGACACTCTTGGCGTTGAAGCTGTTCCTGGAGAGATTGCTGACTTGCCTTATATTGGTTCGTTGGCGTTGGCTACGAATAAAGGCGTGCTTGCGCATCCGTTGATTAAGGAGGAAGAACAACAGCTTTTAAGGGAGGTATTGAAAGTTCCTGTAGATGTTGGAACCATCAATTGTGGGATACCTTATGTAGCCACAGGGTTAATAGGGAACAGCCACAACGTAGTGGCAGGGTTCCTTACCACTGGCCCTGAAATGTTTATAATTGGTCAGGTTCTTGATGTAGTGAAATAAGATGAGCGAAGTTAAAGTGTTCCGCATAATGGGTGAAATAGTGAAGCCAAATTTGAGAACAACTTTCAAAAAGGAAGTCAGAGCCTTGAAAGCCGAAAATGCAAGGGAAAGAATATACATGGAATTGGGAAGCAAACACAGGGCAAAACGTTTCCAAATAAAAATTCTCAAAATCGAAGAGGTCTCTCCAGAAGAGATTGAAAGTTCTCTTATCAGGAAGTTGACTTTAGGGGAAAAAACGGATGTCGAGTGACGAGGAAACTTTTCGAAGACTGCTGACAGAGCTTCGGCTGCTAGAAGGCACAGCGGACGTCCTGCAGAACAGAATCAACTTGATAAACGCTGCCATTACCGAACTTTCCTTTGCATCTGCGACGATTGAAGGATTAGCAAAGGAAAAGAAGGGGACGCCTCTACTGGTGCCGATTGGCGGAGGCTCCTTTATAAAGGCTGAGACTGCAACAACCGAAACTATGATAGTGGGTGTGGGGGCTGGCGTGTCGGTTGAGAAACCTAGAGACGAAGCTAAGCAGATTGTGAAGAAACGTATTGCAGAGCTTGAAAAGTCTAGAAACAATCTTCAGGAGCAGTTGGGTCAAGTTGTAGAGAGGATGCGTGCGAACAGACAGCAGCTTGACGAAGTCTCGTTGCGACTCAGTAGGAGACGAGCTGGCGATGTTCGAAAAACTAAAAGCGGGACTTAGCGGTCTAGTTAGCAAAATCACAACAACCGAGTTGAAAGCAAAGCAGCTACGGCCAGTTCTTTCTGATTTTAAGTTAAGTCTCATCCAAAACGATGTGGCTCTTCCAGTTGCGGAGCGTATATGCGACGAAATGGAGAAACGGTTAGACGGTGTTGAGGTGAAACGTTTAGAAGACCGGAAAGATGTGGTGGAAAAGAATTTACGTGAAGTTTTGCTGGAAATTTTGAACACGGGTGAAAAAGTAGATTTACTGAAATTGGTCGAAGAGAAGAGAAAGAGTGGAGTGCCTTTGGTTATCGCTTTTGTCGGAATCAACGGTACTGGAAAGACAACAAGCATCGCCAAAATCGCCAAGCTATTCATAAAAAACGGGTACACGATTGTTTTGGCTTGCAGCGACACCTACAGGGCTGGTTCAATTGAACAGTTGGAGGAGCATGCAAAGAGGCTTAGAGTGCGCATGATTAAACACAGTTACGGTGCTGACCCTGCAGCAGTGGCTTTTGATGCAATAAAACATGCCAAGGCTCACGGCATAGACGTGGTGCTTATTGACACGGCGGGGCGCATTCAAACTGATAAGAATTTGATGAACGAGTTGGCAAAAGTGAAGCGAGTTGTAAACCCAGATTTGACTTTGCTTGTGGTTGACGCTTTGACGGGAAATGACGCAGTTATGCAGGCTCAAGAGTTCAACGAAAGTGTAGGCATAGATGGAACTATTTTGACGAAAGTTGATGCTGACGTGAAAGGGGGTTCAGCGTTAAGCGTTACGTACGTGACTGGTAAACCCATACTGTTTATCGGCGTAGGTCAAACGTATGAAGACTTGCAGCCCTTCAAACCCGAACAGTTCACACAAATGATACTAAAATAAAAGAATTGTAAAAAAGTTCAATTGATGTTTTCTTCGGGCGCTAAGAGTTCAGTATAGCTTCTTGACAGAATATAAAGGGGAACGGGAAGTAACGAGACAAAGCCTAAAACCACAAAATAATGCGCATAGTCGTAGGAGGTTATGAAGAAATACGTGGGAACAAGGTTAAGGATTCTGCCAATCATTAAACCAACCTCCATCATCACTAAGATGTTGGTATGATATTTTCTCTCGAAACAGTCACCGTAGTGGGCAAACCAAGAAAGCGCGAAGGCGCTCGCAAAGCCTGAAAGCAAAGAAAGCGCCACGATTTCTATCATGTTAGAAACTTGAGTGAGTGCAAAATACCAAGTGGCGTATAGAATTGAACTTATTATGGTGAATTCTACACGTGTTCTTTTAACGTCGGATATTTTGCCAATTCCAACAGTTATGATGGAAATCACTAAGGCGCTAGCTGCTACTACAAACCCTACATTTAAGATAGTTGATGACACGCTCAGAACAAAGAGGGGATAGGCAAGCCAATAGGACTCTGACATGCCGAGAAGAATAAACGTCAGCAAGAAAATTGTAAAAATCGGTTTTCTCGGGATGGAAAACTTTTGGGTTTCAGGTTTGTAGCGTATCTTCAACTACACAACGAAAGCAACCAAGTACAGAAGAATTGATACTGCAAAAAGAGTTTTTTAAAGTCTAAAGTTTCGATAATTAAACCCCTAATTGCAGGGCTGATTATGGAAGTTATGGAAGGTATAGTTACGGAAAGAAGGCTAATCATTACTGCGCGTTCGCTAGATTCGCTTAGTCGAAACATGAGAAGGTTGAAACTTGGCCAAAAGGTTGCAATACCCAGTCCGTAAGTTAGCCCGAGAAAAATCGGGTTCTTGACGTAAATCAAAGCGACATAGAAGAACAGAGTGAAGAGAATGCCGAAGCTAATTATTCGTTCAAAATATTTTGTAACGTTTATCAAAGCCAAAGGCAGCAACCCTGTGACAATGAACGTGAAAAACATGACAACCATTATTTCGAATACACTTAGCCCTAAATCTCTGAGGTAGATGGGCAGAAATATGTTAGACAGTCCGTTGGTGAAAAAGAAGATGGCAACTGTGACTGCTAGAACTTTCGTTGAATCTTCCCACAAACGCCTAACCTACTAAAAGTGGAAATCGTCATATTTTGCTGAGAAGTTTTAGCAGTATTGCCTTTTCGCTGTGCAACCTGTTCTCAGCTTGGTCATAGATTACGCTGTTGGGTGCCTCTATCATTTCGGCGCTTATTTCGTAGCCTCTGTGAATAGGCATGTCATGCATTATTAACGCATTGCTATTTTCCATGAGCTTACTGTTGATTTGGTAGGGCATCATCATTTTGATGCGTTTTTCCTTTTCTTCTTTGAATTTTGGGTCTAAGAAAAGTTCCATGTCAACCCAAGTATCCGTGTATACGGCATCAGCGTCTCTTACAGCGTTTTTAATGTCAAGCGTCGTGTCGTAGAGTCCTGTTTTCTTCGCCTTTTCAAGGAGCTCTATGTCCTGTGCAGGTTCGTGGGTAATCGGCGTCACCGTTGTGATTTGCATGCCAGTCATAGTGCAGGCTTCAATTAAGGAGTTACAAACGTTATTGTGGACACCGATGTAAACCAGCTTTAGCCCTTTCAGCTTGCCTCTACGCTCTTTTATTGTCATTAAGTCAGCGATGGCTTGGCAGGGATGATACTTCTCGTCGCACCCATTAATTACTGGCACTTTTGACGCCGAAGCCATCCTCATTAAGTCAACGTTTCTCTTCAGCCGCGCCACAATACAGTCAACATTGCGAGAAAGATACTTAACCTCATCACTTATGTCAGCCAGCTTAAACTGGGTTGTCAACCAGTCCATGTAGATGGCGTGGCCTCCAAGCTGAGTCATGGCAACTTCAAAAGAAACACGTGTTCGCGTAGATGTTTTCTGAAAAATCATGGCTAAAGATTTATCCTGCAAAGCGTTTCGATATTTTACGGGTTCTTTCTTAATCTCTATCCCTTTGTTAATGAGAAGTTCAACCTCTTGGGAAGCCCAATCTTTAAAATTAACCAAGTGTTTCATAACGACATCCCAGTCTTTTTCAACAAGCCAAAGCCAACCAATATAAGTCTTATGGAAACCCTTAACTTTACGACATAAACCTTAATTCACTTGCGTTTTAAGCAAATTGTCCGTCTGAATCTGTGGTCACGTAAGGGAAACCTGCCTGAATCAACGCATCTTTCTGCAAGGACAAGCATGTCGCGACCTCGCCCCATTCACCTTCACCGTCTTGGATCTGAACGAGGATGGATCTGGGTCTAGGCTTGGCATCCATCCTCACGACAAGCCTTGCGCCTTGCCTCCTCAGGTAAATCGGATAAGAAAGTTTCAAATTTAAAGTTTATCCTTTTCAGATTAAACAATGATAAAGACATATAGAACAAAATTTTATATATACATGTCAACAAGACCAAATGTTATGAACAAGGTCCTGAAAATCGTGTCTGGGTATAAGTTTTATCTGATAGTGGGATGTTGCCTTCTAGTTGCTTCAATATTTCTTCCTTTCGCGACCATGTTTACTTTTTCGTTCATTACTCATCAACCACAACCGCAACAAGCACATAGAGGCTCTTATTGGTCTTTTATGCACGTACAAGAAGTTTTGGAGAAAGGTGGAGACAGTTGGACAGTAAAGAAAACGTACTGGTGGTTTTTCCTTGATTATTGGAGTTGGTGGGGATCCGGAGTTGGTGTAACATTGCAATCGCGTGTCTTGATCTCAATTTTTGTCCTTCAAATTGCTGCTTTATTAACTGGTCTCTCAGCTTTCCAGAAAAGAAGACGATCAATAGACGTGTGGTTCCTACTCTTCGAAGTCATCGCTTTGAACTTTCTTTATTACTATACAACTCAAATTTTTCGTGCAAAAATAGGCGTTGGCTTCTTATTGTCATTTATGGCCACAGTATTCATAGTTACGGCTCTAGTTTTCGCATTGAGGATACCCAAAAACATCAAAAGAGGAAGTCGCGAAGATCTCTTCACTACCTGTGACTCTTGATGTTTCCGCATAGCTTATGAGCTCCAACGGTATAAATTAGAAATTGATGAAACACTTCACTACAATGCCAAAGACGTTGGTTTTTCAACTAGTTAAGGAGCAGCCACGTGTCCACTTTGAAAAACTACCTGAAAAAGGAGTTTATACGTTAATAATTTTTGTATCAGACAAACTAAAAATAAGTGTGGGAAGGCTCGGCATAAAGACATTCTCATCAGGATACTATGTTTATACAGGTTCGGCTCTCGGAAGGGGTGCAACCAGTTTGCCCAACAGACTTGCAAGGCATCTGTGAACAAAAGAAGGGGAAAATGTCGGAGACATCTCCATTTTTTGGGTCTTATGGAAACCCTTAAACCCAATTGACAACTCAGAAATGGATGATGGAGTACAACGATGATTCTCATAGTTGCTTCCACAAAAGACGTTGCGAGCATGAACATCCGACAACAACTGTTAGCTTACTATGGATTCGGGGAATCTGCAGAGAAATTTCACAGAAACCCAGTGTATTATAAGAGAGTAGGCGACAACGATGTGAAACTTGTAACAATCAATCAAGAAGCAATCTACTATCAAGCAATTACAAACTACTTTAACCCCCAACTCGTAATCTACATTTCACGCCACAGCAGCAAAAGCGGCACACCAACACTTTCAGTCCACACTCCAGGCAACCTCACCGAAGCACAAAAAGGAGGCATAGAAAGGAAAATATCGATAGCACCGGCGAACGCAATGAGGGAGGCTTTACTGGAAATGGTACACCAAAAAAACACTTTGGACTTGAACTATCAAGTTTCATACGAATGCACCCATCACGGGCCTTCCCTTGACGTGGCAACAATGTTTGTAGAACTCGGCAGTTCACCACCACAATGGGAAGACACGAAAGCTGCAGAGGCAGTGGCTCATGCAACAATGGCTTCGATTTCTAGATGCACCAAACATTCAACAGTTGCGGTCGGCATCGGCGGCCCCCACTATAGCGAAAAGTTCACACGTATGGCTCTAGACGGGTCCTTTGCCTTCGGTCACATAATTCCGAAGTATAGTATTTCGCAGGTTGATACGAAAATTATTAAGCAATGTGTGGAGCGAACAGCAGAAAAGGTTGAAACTGTTATTTTGGACTGGAAAGGAATAAAGGGAGCAGACAAGGCTGGACTAGCTAAAGCTTTGAAAGAAGTGGAAGTACAAGTACAGAAAACATAGATTATTCTTCATGAAATCTTAATACTCAGGCGGCATACGTTTTTTGTCGGAAGGTTTTCAGTGATTTGTAAGTACTGTAAGTTGATTCATTTTAAGGATGAGTCTTATCCTCTGCGGGAGGCAACCAGAGACTAGAGTAGTGATTTTCCAAGGTGTGAGTGGCACTGGAGGTTTGCTTGTGACGTATGTGGAAGACCAAAGCACTTCAATGGAATCACTTTGTGAAAAAATAGGCGGTTTATCTGCATATGTTGCGGCGTGGATCATAGACTTATCAAAGAAGGTTTTTGGAAGTGGAAAACATTCTATGCAATCGGCTGCCGTGATTGCGGTGAACATCATCCAGCCTTAGACTAGAATTTCAAGGAGAGCATCCATGGCAGTTGCGTTCTGAAATGGCCAGAAAACATGTTGGATTAAGCAGTGAACAAGGAAATAAAAGAAGCGCTTGTCAATTTCTTCTCAAAGGAGCTTCTGCGACTGAAGAGGATGTTGCAGGGGCTTGGGACAAAATTGCGGAGGAATGGTTCAAAGGATAGTATTTTTTCAAAATAGACATCAGGAACCATTGAGGCGGCAAAAACGAGAGTCAGTAAACCTATGAAAATAACGAAGCAGTTTATAGCTTTCGACCGAATTTGGAGAAGATTGGAACAAAGAGACTAGCAAGAGATGGAATGACCCACACAAGCCAAGGCGAGTATGGCAGCAAATATGTTTTCTCCTTATTTGTTCTTTTCCGTAAGTGAAAGATGGAATTGTTATTGGAGATATAAAAGCTACTGTCATTAAGCACTGAGAGCGCTGGTTCAAGTAGGTGGATGGAGGGTTTAGAGAACTTCTTAAATTTTCAGCTCAGCACGCAATCATAACCATCTTCTAAGGTCAGTCAAGGAATACCTATGCGCATTAAGCACATCACCACTAGGACTTGGCAAGAGGCGTATCTTAGCGATACAGAGAACAAATGAACTTACTTTGAGCAATATTATGTTGCTAGTATATTCGCTAGCTTTAGCAATCTTAGATCCAAAGGCTTTTCCGTTTCGCATGCTTTCTTAAGCTCTATGCTGGTTATTTTGCCTTCTTGTAGTCCAACTACTTTGTTTCCTTGTTCCTTGGATAGCAGTTCAACGGCTTTGTTTGTGAATAAGTTGGCTAAAAGTCGGCTTCTCGCCGTGGGATTACCGCCCCTTTGAGCGTAGCCTAAAACGCTAAGTCTAACCTCTGCCCCTGTGTTTTCTTCGATTTCCATTGCAAGTTTCCGGGTGTTTCCGATTCCCTCGGCTGCCACAATTATGCCTGACTTCTTCCCTTTGGCGCTGTTTTCCTTCAGCGTTTTGAAGATTTCCTCCTTTGTATATTTTACTTCTGGAACAAGAATTAGTTCGGCTCCAACCGTCAATCCTACCGTTAATGCGAGAAAACCTCTTTTTCGTCCCATAACCTCAACTATGAAGACTCTTTCGTGGGAGATTGCAGTGTCTCTGATTTTGTCAATTTCGGTGACTGCTGTGTTTACAGCTGTGTCGAAGCCTACCGTCTCGTCCGTTCCAAAAACATCATTATCAATTGTGGCAGGAACCCCAACTATTAACGTGTCTGTTTCTTGGCTTAATTCTAAAGCCCCTTTGAAAGAGCCGTTACCGCCGATGACTATGAGACCATTAACATTGTTCAAGGCAAGAGTTTCAGCAGCTTTCTTAATTCCGTCTCTCTTTTTAAACTGTGGGCATCTTGACGTGTGAAGAATAGTGCCGCCTAATTGTAGTATTCCACCAACAGAACGTGGAGTTAACAGCGTAAACGTATTCGTTATCAAACCTTCCCAACCTCTCTTAAAACCTAAAACTTGAAGACCCTCTGAGTAGGCGATGCGGACAACTGCTCGAATAGCGGCGTTCATGCCAGGCGCATCTCCACCACTCGTAACAACACCTATATTTGTCAGCTATTATCCTCCTTAACTGCTTAACCGTCTCGCAACAAAATGTTATGCTGACCGAAAATAAATCTGATTGTATTGGCACTCCTGTCGTATAGTATAAATTCTCGTTTAGGCGTTGGGGGCAACCCGTGAAAAACCATCATGTATGCTTGGATTTACCCCTTCGTGGTGAGCAGCTGCTGTCTTCAGTTTCATCGGAGGTTCTGGAAAAGACTTTCCAGTTATTCTGACATCGCATCCATCCTTAGACTAGTGAAGCTATGAGGTCAAATTACAACCGCTGGAAGAAAAAAGGAGGAAATTAAGCTGTCGACATCGTACGTATTCGCTTCTGGAGTGGTGCGGCCACCGGGATTTGAACCCGGGTCGTCAGCGTGGCAGGCTGATGTCCTAATCCAGGCTAGACTACGGC
>JBHIEO010000027.1:0-12626 GCA_046760665.1 Bathyarchaeia archaeon | reverse complement strand
CCCTGGTAGTATAGTCCGGTCTAGTATAGGCGGCTGTCGCCCGCCCGACATTACAGAAGGAAGCCTTGTAACGGGAACCGGGTTCAAATCCCGGCCAGGGCGCCAACTTAGCATTGAAAGAAACTTGATTTTGACATCAATTGATTGGGAAGTGCACGTAAGTCATATATTGTTGAAGAAAGTTATCGGTCAGCGGCGATTAATATGGCAAAAACTGCGGAGACGTTAAAGTCTAATTATGATAGATTAATGGCGAAGGCTAGAGATGTAATAATTCTCGGGTCAATCGAGTCTATTATTCACTGGGATATGGAGACGAAAATGCCACCGAAGGCAATCAATCTGCGAAGTCAGCAACTAGCCATGCTCAGCAGAATCAGACACAGAATGAGTACTTCCCCAGAGATTGGAGCTTTACTCTCAAAAATTGAAAAACATCCGAATTACAACACCTTAAACGAGCTGCAGAAGAGAAACGTGTATTTAATTCGAAAACATTACGATGAACAGACCAAACTTCCAGAGGAACTTGTGGTAGAAACCGCGAGACAGCAAGCCATCACCATTGATGTGTGGAAAAAGGCGAAGGTCGCTAAAGACTTCTCGATGTTTGAACCTGAACTTAAGAAACTTCTTGAACTGAGAAAGAAAGCTGCGGAAATTCTCATGGAAGTAAAGGCTACCGCAACACCTTACGATGCGCTCATCGACATTTTTGAGCCGAAAATGACTGCAGAAGCAATTGGCAGAATTTTTGAAGAATTGAGAGAAGGATTAATCTTAGTAATGAAAAAGTGTTTGAACGCAGGAGAACAACCAGACACATCGTTTCTAAAACGCAAGGTTCCTTTAGATACTCAACGAAAAATTTCTAATGAACTTGCCAAGTTTATGGAGTATGATGTGAAATCTCCAAAGGCAGGAGGCCGAATTGACGAGACTGAACATCCTTTCACTACAGGTTATTATGACGACGTGCGAATAACAACCCACTACTACGAAGATAACATGGCTTCCTCTCTGTTTTCAATACTCCATGAAGGAGGCCATGCCATTTACGACCAAGGTTTGAAGCCAGAATGGATCTATCAGCCAATAGGCTCAGGCTGTTCTCTAGGATTCCACGAGTCTCAGTCACGGTTCGTGGAAAACATCATTGGACGGTCACGCGAATTTTGGATATATTTCTTCCCAAAACTGAAACAACTCACTGGCAACATCTTTTCCGGCGTTACTTTAGACGATTTCGTTCGGGCCATAAACCGAGTTAAGCCTTCTAAGATTCGCGTGGAGGCAGACGAAGTTACTTATTGCCTTCACGTGGTCATCCGTTTTGAGATTGAACGCGAATTGATTGCAGGCAAAATTGCCGTGGCAGACCTTCCACAGATTTGGAATCAAAAGTACAAAGAGTATTTAGGTGTGGAGATTGAAAATGACTCCGAAGGCGTCATGCAAGACACTCATTGGGCCAGCGGATACTTCGGATACTTCCCAACATACGCATTAGGCAACGTGTACAGCGGACAACTCCTCGCCAAATTGGAAAAAGACATGCCCAATTGGAAAGACCAAATAGCAAACGGCAACTTTCATGATGTCAAAAAATGGCTCACCGAAAATGTCCATCACTACGGAAACCTCTACGACCCGGCAATTTTAATCAAGAAAATCACCGGCGAAGAAATAAACGTCAAGCCTTATCTTGAGTATCTCAACAAAAAATACTCGTGGATCTACGGATACTAAAGCAACACCAACAAAAACGCTTACATATGACTTCTATTAGGCGGCCACTTGGAGTCAAATAAAATCTCGAGTTCTAGAGAGCCAACGCTCGCTTCTAATAAATAATTGTAACCTTTAATACAAAACGTTACTTCCTCACCCTCGAGAGGGAAATAGATGTACAAGTTTGTTCTCTACTATGAGAAGAAAGCCTTATACCAAAACAAAATAAACACCATCATCGAAGGGTTGAAAGAGATAAAAAGCAAGTGGAAAGTAGACTTCAACATCATAGATACAAAAACACTTTCGAAAACACAAATAGAACAAGTTAAAAATGACATACGCAACATCAAACCTCAGCTTAGAGGAAAAATAGTGAGCGCCAAAAACAAAGTTCTTCCCTTTTCAAAAAACAAGAACTTAAACACAACAAACACCCCAATTCTCGTCCTATATCACGACAAAAGACCAATCAACGTTTATCCCCACATGCTTGGAACAATGTACTTCGAAATAGAAACCCAACTTGAGAATATCTTAAAGAACGGGCCAGAAGCCCACATGATTGCGAAGGGTCTACTAGAAGAGCCTATGCAAAAAATCCTTGCAGACAATCCTTCAATTTTAGAAAAAGGAATGCAATTCAAAGACGCAAACAAAGACGTTGGATTTGGTGTAGCAGATGTAATTCTTCAAGATGCAAATGGTAAAACAGTGGTTGTGGAGATAGAAACAAAAGCAACCGAAACAGCGGTGGCACAGGTGTCTAGGCTTGCCGCAGGTTACACATCACAAAGCAAACTTCCCATAAATGTTGTGCGAAAAGTAATTCTGTGTCAACACTTCGACGAGAAAACTGCAAATGCATGCAAAGGAGCTAACATTGAACTTTATAAACTAACAACTGAGAAAATTTGTTAAATCCAACTACACAAAAAAAAGAAAACGCATGAAAGCTCACAAGATAAGTGAAAAAAATGGTTAGCACGAAAGAAATGATGGATATTGCGTTAGAGCTCGTAGGCTTCGAAGTGGTGCCCGCAGATAGTGCCATATACGTTGAAGGAAAAAACATTAGAAAAGTGTTGTTTGGAATAGACGCCGACATTCCAGAGCTTTTTCTTGCAAAACAGTTAGGATATGATGCTGTAATTTCCCATCACCCTAAAGGTGGATTAGCTGTTATAAACTTTCATCGAGTTTTCAGTAGACATATTCAACAAATGGTAAACGCTGGTGTCCCTAAATATGAAGCTGAAGAGGCAGTTCGAAAAAAGCTGACGGCTTTAGAAGCAGAGATGCATGCCAAAAACTATAGTCATGCAGTAGATGCGGCTCGACTTCTCAACATGCCTTACATGAACGTCCACACTCCTCTAGACGAACTAGGCAGGAAAAAAATGACACAAAAAATTAGGTGTGAAATCGGGAAAGATGCTACAGTAGGAGACATTATCTCAGTGCTCAAGAAGTTGCCAGAATTTAAGAAAGCAAAAACAGACATTAAAGCATGTGTTGGAAACACTGCAAATTTAGCTGGAAAAATCGTAGTATCTCATGGTGCTGGAACAAATGGAGGCTACGAAATCGCAAAAACATACTTCAAACATGGAATAAATACACTAATCTACATCCACATAAGCCCAGTAGACCTTGAAAAATTGAAGGCTGATGGTGTAGGAAACCTAATAATCACCGGACACATCGCAAGCGACTCTTTAGGGATAAACCCCTACATTAAAGAACTTGAAAACAGAGACGTTTCTGTGACTAGGTTAGGAATAATCCCTCCTTAGATAACTGCTAATAACAAGCCACCTGGAGTAACAAATGAAGCTAGTTCGCTTTTCAGTTTTAAACATAAGCTCCTATGGAGTTTTAAACGATGACCAAATAATCTCGTTGCCTACTTTAGCAAAAAAGCTGCAACAACCTTTTCCTTCCAATATCGAAAATCTGATCTTGCAAGGAATTGAAGAAACCAGCATAGAACACTTAATTCACAGCGCATCAAGCATAACTCTCAAGAAAGCAACATTTCCACTCGGCAAAGTGAAACTGCTGGCGCCAATAATAATGCCTCCGAAAATCATCTGCCTAGGTTTAAACTACAAAGATCATGCTGCAGAGCAAGGAAAAAACCCGCCTGATGAACCAGTAATTTTTATGAAACCACATACAACCATAATAGGTCCAAATGAAAACATCGTTAAGCCTTACTTCGTGAAACAGCTTGACTATGAGGCAGAGCTGGCTATAGTGGTGGGCAAAGAGGCTAAAAACGTTTCAGTTAACGATGCTAAATCACGTATTTTCGGATACACAATTCTTAACGATGTTTCTGCACGAGATATTCAATTTAAAGATAAACAATGGACCAGAGGAAAAAGTTTCGACACTTTTGCACCTATCGGGCCGTGTATCTCAACTGCCAATCAGATAAAGAATCCAACAAATTTACAGGTTTATACATGGGTTAACAAGGAACTACGACAAAACTCAACTACTAGCAACATGGTGCTAAACGTCTTTGAAATTGTACATCACCTCAGTCGAGTTATGACGTTGGAGCCATGTGACATTATCGCAACAGGTACCCCTGCAGGAGTAGGCTTCGCTATGAAGCCTGAGCCAAAGTTTTTGCAAGACGGCGACGTTCTAGAAATAGAAATAGAAGGCGTAGGGGTTCTAAGGAATAAAGTGGTCGAAGAGAAGCTTAGTTCTAAAGATATTGACGGATAAGTTTAAGGCTTTCACACGACATTAATCAATTACTTTCAGCCGAGGAGAATTCCCAGTGGCGTTCCAACTAACACAGGAAGAAGGCGAGTTTCTTGTTAAGCTTGCCCGAAAAACTGTAGAAGAATATCTGAGAATTGGTAAAGTAATCAGTGTGCCAAAAGACACACCAGCCAAACTTAAGCAACGTTGCGGAGTTTTTGTCACTGTTAATAAACTTAAACATGGTAGAAAAGAATTAAGAGGATGTATAGGCTATCCCTACCCAACCACTATTCTAGCAGAAGCAGTTATACAATGTGCAATCAGTTCTGCTACTCAAGACCCACGCTTTTTTCCCCTTTCTCCAGACGAACTTGACCACATTGTTTTTGAAGTCAGCGTCCTCACGCCTCCTGAACCAGTAAAAGTAGAAAATCCAAAACATCTTCCATCAAAAATCAAGGTGGGCAAGGACGGCCTCATAGTAGAGAGAGGATTCTATAAAGGTCTTTTATTGCCTCAAGTACCTGTTGAATGCAATTGGGATGAAGAAGAATTTCTCAGCCAATGCTGCATAAAAGCCGGTTTACCGCCAGACAATTGGCTAATAAAGACAACAAAAATCCATAAATTCCAAGCAATAGTTTTTGAGGAAGAAAATCCTAGAGGCGAAATAAAGCGAAAAGAACTTGGCGGGAATTAGTTCATGCGAGTTCAGTTTGCTCCAAGCGGTGTTGGCCTCGGGCATGCAGGACGTTGCATTCCCATAGCACGAGGGTTACAGAAGAAAGACAAAAAGACAGAAATCTTTTTCTCAACATACTTAGACGCCGTAAGCTACGTCCGCCAAGAAGGGTTCCCTACAATTGAAGTTCCACCGATGGACTTTAAAGTAAAACCTGATGGAACTGTAGACTTTAGAGGAACAGCTATGAATCCAGGTCCCTTTGTTGCTCCTTTTAATTTTTTGGAACAAGTGGGCAAAGAAATTGAAGTCATGGCGACTTTTGAACCTGATGTGGTCGTGTCGGATTCTCGAGCTTCACCTATTGTGGCGGCGCGAATGCTAGGCATCCCAACTCTATGCATACTTAACCAGTTTCAAGTAATCATTCCAAGAAAAACTCATTATTTGCGACTAGCCAAGTTTGCAGATGCCATTACCCTTGCAATTATTGGAAAGATTTGGACGACTGGAATTAAAGTGTTGATTCCCGACTTCCCTCCACCCTACACTATTTCTACAGATAATCTGCGCATTCCGAAGGCGTATAGAAAAAAAATAGAGCTCATTGGCCCAATTTTGCCTATTCGCCCAGACGCATTGCCAACTACGAAAGAACTACGTAAAAGACTAGGTTTAAGCGATGAAAAACCTGTGATTTTTGCGCCCATTAGCGGTCCTTTGAAGGAACGAGCTTATCTTATAAGAATTCTTCAAAGAATTTTTGCTGGTTTTCCAGACGACTATCAAATCGTGATGTCCCTTGGATATCCAAAATCCCATGCAACTCCTGTTCATTACGGTAATTTTACAGTTTTTAGATGGGTTCCAAACCGTTTCGAATACATGAAGGCATGCAACATTGTTATTTCCCGAGCGGGACACGGAACCGTATTGCAGACAATCTGCTATGGCAAACCTACAATTTTGATTCCTACACCAAGCCACACAGAGCAGCTTAACAACGCTAAAAAAGGTGTTGAGCTTGGCGTTGCTATGATGATTGAACAAGAAAACATTAACAAAGAGGTTCTTTTGTCCACGATAAGAGAAATCATGAAAGAAGAGTGTTTTTCAGCAAGGGCTATGGAAATTCAGCAAGAAGTTTCGGCCATAGATGGGCTAGAAACGGCTATAGAAACAACTTTAGAAGTAGCTGAAGGAGGCAAAACTCATGTTTATGCCTAGACGAGTTTTAGAAGAAAAACTGCTTAGGTTTCTTAAAGAAGATGTTGGAGAAGGTGACATAACCACTCATCTCACAATCCCTCAGAACATAATTACTGAAGCAGAAGTTGTCGTGAAAGAAGGCGGCTTAGTAGCTGGAATAGAAGAAGCTATAGTCCTATGTGAAAGCCTAAATCTAAAGGTGAAAGCCTTAACTTCTGACGGCGCCCTAGTTAACCCCAAAACTTCCATACTTCGCATCGTTGGGGACGCTAGAACTCTTCTTTCTGCAGAGCGAACTCTTCTAAACATTCTTTCCAGAATGAGTGGCATAGCAACCATAACAAATCGCTTAGTAGGCAAGATTAAAGCAGCTGGTTACAAGACACGTGTTGCTTGCACAAGAAAAGTAGCGCCTGGACTGGGTTATTTCGACAAAAAAGCTGTTTTGGTCGGTGGCGGTGATACCCACCGATTTCATCTTGACGACTTGGTTTTGATAAAAGATAATCATGTAAAAATCCTTGGCAGTGTTATCAGTGCAGTGAAAAAAGCTCGTGAAACCGTTTCTTTTTCAAAGAAAGTAGAGGTAGAAGTAACATCTACTGAAGATGCTGTGAAGGCTGCAAAAGCTGGTGCCGACATAATCATGCTAGATAACTTTCCTCCAGCAAAAGTAAAGAAAACAGTGTCACTCTTAACGAAGAAAGGAGTTAGAAACAAAGTGTTGCTTGAAGTTAGCGGTGGAATAACTGAGAAGAACATTCTTCAATATACCACTGTAGGCGTCGATATACTGAGTATTGGCGAAATTACTCACAGTGTAAAAGCATTAGACATGAGCCTTGAAGTCGTTAAACTTAGAAAAAACTAAAAAAGAAGCTCTTGTTTAATACGTGTTTCTATAAGCAAAGCCTAGCCTAGGCTCATCTTTATCATAATCCATTCAACTATAGCTGAAAGTAATAGAATCACAGCGCAGACCGTGACCAGTATGCAAGTTCTTATCGCTTCTTTTCTGCCACGATGTCGTAGCATTTGCAGAAACAAAATGATGCTTTGAGCCATGGCAACAGAATAGACGCCAAACTCGAGCCAGAAAAAAGGTAACAAGAAAAATAATAGAAAGTATAAGATCGGCGGAACTCCATCAGCGATGCCGAACACAGCGATTATTGTTCCTGTGTTGAAGAGAACGAAGTTACCCCAAATCGGTCCGATGACGGGAACAAACATGATAAGAGTATGAAGTAGGTTGTTTCCAAAAATAAAGCGAGGGTCGTCGAATCGATCAAATTCCGATCGAATTTCTTTTTTAATCTCTCGTGCTTCTGAAACTTCAATTTTGAAAACAAGCACTCCGACAGTAGTGACAATCAAAGCTACAATCAAAAAAACTATAGTAATTACGATTCTCGCTTGCATATCAAATCTTACAGTCTGAAGCTTTTTCATAATTCCAATCATTAATTAACTCACCTTGGAACAATTTTTAGCACTCGAAATCCTCTAGCACATGGATTTAACATTTCTGATACTCGAATTTTTTCCAGTACTCCCTTGTTATCCTCAGCATATCCAGAAATGTCGTGTTCAGCTGCAATAAGCGACTGTAGCATAATTCTGTTCTGCTCAAACCTTGCATAACACTTAGAAGGCAAACCTAAAATCTGCTCCTCACCATCATCCAAAGCTTTCTCACAAGCATAAAGAACTGCATGAGCTCCAGTAGTCAACTCCGCAATTCTCACAGGGACGCTCTCTTTTCCAATAGCCAAAACATCCACACCATAAACTCGTTTGATGTCGGTTGCCAGCTTTCTTATTTTCGGCAAAATCCTCAGCAGATTACTACGGGCTTTTCCCCTAAGCTGAACTGGCGTAATCTCTTCCACTAAGAGGCCACCCATAGACATATCTAAGTGAACAACATCGGCTCTAACCTTCTTTAGCAATGCTCGGCAAAGCTCAAGTTCATGAATTATTAGAACATGACCATCCTCTGCTGGAGCAAAAATCGACTCAACCATGGATTGACCAGCTTCTCTATAAGGTGGTTCAACCAGAACAGTAGCCGCTGCGACGATCTCCAAAGGCTCAAACCGAGTATTTAATATGGCTGCCCCAGAGTCTGCTGCAATAACTTTCAACGTTATCACACAACTTTACATGTTGCACGTACATTTAACCCTTAACACAAGCCGACCAACTATAAAGAAGTTAAGGCTGTTGTTGACCTTTTTTTCAACCCCATCCCAAGAAGGAAAATCTCAGCGCTCTTCGCTCGACTCGCCTTAGGTTTTATTATTTCAACTCTAGCAAAATGTTGCTTCATTTCCTTAACAAAACTTTGAAACATGTCGCCCTGAAACACTTTGACAAAAAAATTTCCACCAGCTTTAAGAAATTTCAAAGCCACCATCAGAGATTCGTAAGCCAAGTCTATCTGCCGAGCGTGGTCAACCTCCCAAACTCCAGAAATATTTGGCGAAACATCGGAAGTGACAACGTCGGCTAAGGAGGGCAAAATGTTCTCGATATGCTTTCGCGTCTCAAAGTCTTTTATATCGCCAGCTATAGTGTAAACATTATTTGCTTCTAGGGGCTGGATGTTTCTCAAATCAACTCCTAGAACGAACCCTCTGTTTCCCACGATTTTTCGAGATACTTGTAGCCAACCCCCAGGTGCAGCACCTAAATCAATAACAACGTCGCCTTCTTTTAAAAATCGGTATTTTTTTACTGTTTGCAAGAGTTTATACGCCGCTCGAGAACGGTATTTTTCCTCTTTGGCTTTTCTATAATAATACTCTCGTTTTCGTTCTTTTACCCACGCTTTAGGCAAACTCAACTGTCACCTTGCAAACCAGCGCCTTCCAGAACTAGGTTGGTGAGCCATTCAGTTAGCTTCTCGCAGTCGTTTGGTGAGGTGTCACCGTAAGCACCGCATCGAATGCTTTCGGTACAGGTTAAACATGGACAATCTATTATGGAGTTTATTGACGCTGGCTTTCTTTTCGGATATAACCTGTAAGTCCATCGGCCTTCAAAAAGTTCGCGTTCACGCCGTATAAGTCCTTTATTTTCCAGTTTAATAGCTATTCGAGAGCCCTCTCTGCTGCTGGCGTCCAGTTGGCGCCACAAATCTGACTGAAGTACTCCCTCATCACCAGTGTTGGCAATGAATCGTAAAGCCTTATGTTCCAAGTCGTTGCGCTTAGGCATCTTCTGATTTCCTCAAGCCTTCACTATAAATGGTACTGTTTAAGAATAAAAAGATGTATGTAAAACGCCGATTTCTCTAACTGCAAAGTACACTGAAAAATGTTTAATTTAACCATCGTATAATGATCAATGGATGTCGAAACAGTTGCGAAGGCATGATTTACCGCAGAAATTCTGTTTAGGTATAGAAGCAACAGCAGATGACTTTAGTGTTGGAATACTAAACTTTGAAGGAAAAATTCTAGCAAACATAATTGACGCTTTTATGCCCGAAACAGGTGGTATCCATCCACGAGAGGCGGCAAGACATCATGCAAAGGTTGCAGGGGAAGTTATTTTCACAGCTTTTCAAAAAGCTTGCGTCAAGCCTAAAGACGTAACTATTGTTGCTTTTTCGCAGGGTCCAGGTCTGGGGCCATGTCTACGTACAGGTGCAACCGCCGCTCGAGCTTTAGCATCTTATCTTAATGTTCCTTTGGTGGGTGTCAATCATTGTGTAGCTCACATTGAAATTGGTAAACTTGCAACAGGTGCTAAGGACCCTGTTACGTTGTACGTTTCTGGAGGGAACACTATAGTTTCAGCTTTTGACGCTGGGCGCTATCGGGTTTTTGGTGAGACTTTGGACATAGCGGTTGGAAACTGCTTGGATGTTTTTGCAAGGGAGGCTGGGCTTCGCCAACATGAGGGAATGCCGTTTGGCGCCATAGTGGAGAAACTTGCCAGTAAAGGAAAAAGACTGGTTGACTTGCCTTATAGTGTTAAAGGTATGGATTTGTCCTTCAGCGGGCTTCTTACAGCAGCGGTTAGGCTTCTTAAGAGTGGAAAGTATAGGCTTGAAGACTTATGTTATAGTCTACAAGAAGTGTCGTTCTCTATGCTTGCTGAAGTTACCGAACGTGCTTTAGCACATACTGAAAAACGTGAGGTTCTTTTAACCGGAGGGGTAGGAGCAAACCAACGACTACAAGCCATGCTGAATGCTATTGCTGAGGAGCATGATAGCCGTTTCTGTGTAGTTCCAAAGCAATATGCTTTAGACAACGGAGCCATGATTGCTTGGACAGGCATTCTAGCCTACAAACAAGGCGTAACTACGCCTATTGAGAAGAGTTTTGTTCGATTGAAATGGAGGCTTGAAGACGTAAATGCACTATGGGTTGAAGGATGAGATGTTAATCAAAAAAGGGGCGGAAGCAAGCCTTTTTCTCGAAGATTGGCAAGGGATGAAGGTAATTATGAAACGGCGTTTTCCCAAAAAATACAGGCTACCTGAAATAGACGAAAAAATCCGCACTTACCGAACCATTCACGAATCTCAACTTCTTCACTACGCAAAGGAGGCAGGAGTTCCAACTCCTACAATTTTTATGATAGATCTAGTTGATTCGAATATAATCATGGAATTCATTGAAGGTAAACAGGTGAAGCAAATCTTAAATAATCTTTCTTCTGAAAAGCGTCAAAGCCTAAGTAGGCACATTGGCGAACTTATTGGGCGTCTTCACTCCAATGAGATTATTCATGGAGATCTTACAACTTCTAACATGATATTAACTCCTAGTGACAAGGTGGTTTTTGTTGATTTCGGTCTCGGGGAAAAAACCGTTGAGCTTGAGATGAGGAGTGTTGATTTGCATCTTATGAAGCGTGCGTTTCAAAGCACCCATTTTCGTTATGCTGAAGAATGTTTCAACGCTGTTTTAGAAGGCTACGCTAAAGTAGTTGGGTGTAAGGTGGCAAAAAAAGTATTAAAGAAGATAAGCGAGATTGAAAAGCGAGGCCGATATATTTCCGAAAGGAGGAAAATTGAAGAATGATTAAAAGTGTTTGGGGCATAACTCTTTCCGTATCCGATCTTAAGAAAGCTATTGATTTTTACGAAAAAGTTTTGGGGCTTAACAAGAAGTACGAATATTCTTCGTATGCAGGCTTTCAATGTGGTGGAGTGGAAATCGGGCTTAAACCTGGCAGGAAAGAAAAGAGACGTATAGAAGATGCACCATCTATTGAGTTCTATGTAGACAACGTTGACATAGTGTATCAAAATCTCAAAAGGAAAGGTGTAAATTTCGTCGAAGACCCACATGACGAGCCATGGGGCGGCAGAGAAGCAAGCTTCCTCGATCCAGACGGAAACCTATTAGAGATTATGCAGATTAATTGGAAAAAATACTTTGAGGTAAGCATGAAAGGCGCTAAAGCTCCATGACTTCAACGAGTAAATTTCCAAAAAGCAAAGTTGTGTTCCTCGCAACAAGTAACATTCACAAATTTAACGAAGTCCGCCGAATTTTAAGTGAATACAAAACAGCAACGGCAATGCTGAAAAAAATCGACGCCATCGAAATTCAAGACGATAATATAGAAAATGTTGCAAAGGCAAGCGCAGTAGACGCAGTTAAAAAATGCAACTTACCTATCGTAGTTGAAGACGCAGGTTTATTCATCGAAGTGCTAAAGAGCTTTCCAGGTCCATATTCTTCCTATGTTTTCAAGACAATTGGCAACGATGGTATTTTGAAACTGATGGAAACTGTAACTAATAGAAACGCGTATTTCAAGTCAGTTGTTGCCTTTCTAAGTCCTAAGATGAATGAGCCGTTGTGCTTCATCGGTAAAGTTAAAGGCCAAATCGTCAAGGAAAAGCGGGGCAGCCAAGGGTTCGGCTTTGACCCGATTTTTAACCCTTGCAACTCTTCGAAAACTTTTGCCGAAATGACTGTAGAAGAGAAAAATAGACTTTCACATCGAGCCTTAGCCTTTCGTAGGTTTGCGGAATGGTATACATTAAGTTTTTAGGCTTAAGAAGTTTTAAATATCTGCAATGTGTCGTTAAAAGAGCTTTCGGAGGATAAGACTGTTGCCGAAACGCGAAAAAGGAAAGTCACATGCAATACGTCCAGTAAGTAAACGGTCCCCTTCATGGTGTAGATATGAATCTGAAGAAGTGGAAGCAATAGTTATCAAGTTGGCGAGAGAGGGCTATTCCCCTAGCAGAATAGGGACTATACTACGAGATCAGCATGGCATCCCACTAATGAAACCTATAACAGGG
>JBHIEO010000026.1:0-12660 GCA_046760665.1 Bathyarchaeia archaeon | reverse complement strand
AGGTTGTGTTCCAACTTAATTGAATGTCTATGCCGTAGAGGTTTGACACATTCTCAACTACTACCGCAATCGATCGATCATGTTTCAGAGCAAGTCCACAAAGTAAGCTCCCAAAAATTTAAGAGATACACGCAACCCAACAAAAAGCCAAAAAATAAGAGAGGGCTTTATGTGTTGAGGGAAGCTTTAATGTTGAATACACTATTGTTTTTGTTATTCCCCATTCCTTTTAGGTTGTACCTTCTTTGGATCAACTACAAGGAAAGAAGATGAAAGACTTATAGCCTTGAGCTATGAATTCCACTATCGCACAGCAGATGGAGTGGACTTGTTCAGAAAGAAGGTGATAGACCTTGACTGAAGCAAAATTGTTTTACATGAACAAAAAAACTGGACAATGTCAGTGGCAGAAACCCAACGATCAGTTTCAGAATACATTTACAGAAATTCAAAACACCTTCGCTGAAATGTTTAGCATGTGGGTAGGACGGCTTTTAATTACCGGTAAAAATGCGAAGTGGGCAAACATAGCAGCTCAAACTGCTACTGGTTTTGCTTCTTCGATTATCATGTCTCCCGCAGAGGCGGGAATAGAATGTGCCGTAAAGCCAAAGAATACACCAGATGGACGAGTAGGAGTGTTAATTCAGATTTACCATAAAACACGATTCGACTTGAAAGCTCAAATGATTCTCAGAATTGGACAATGCATAATGACCTGTCCCACTACCGCTGCCTTTGATGCATTGCCAGAAGCAAAAAGAAGGCTTAAGGTAGGGAGAAGTCTTCGCCTTTTCGGAGATGGATTTCAGAAAAGGGGGACTTTATCGAATAGGAAAGTTTGGCGAATTCCAGTTATGGAAGGCGAATTTATTGTAGAAGACAATTTCGGTGCTGCCAAAGCAATTGCCGGGGGAAATTTTATCATAATGGCTCAAAACGGGGAAACGGGTCTCCAAGCAGCAGAAAAGGCTGCTGAAGCTATCAGCAACAACGCTAAAGGAGTGATTATGCCCTTCCCAGGAGGCATCTGCAGGGCAGGCTCCAAAGCAGGCTCGCTTAGGTATAAGCTTAAAGCGTCTACTAACCATCCCTTCTGTCCAAAACTTAAAGGACTAGTGGCAGATTCGCAGATACATTATGACACTAAGTGTGTCTACGAAATTGTCATAAACGGTCTCAACTTGGATGTTGTAAAGAAAGCGATGGCTGAAGGAATAAAAGCAGCTGTGAAAGTGCCTGGCGTGGTTAGAATTTCTGCAGGAAATTACGGTGGAAAACTTGGCCCTTATCGTGCTTATCTCAAAGAGGTTCTAGAACTAGCTGAATAAATAGCGTTTTAAACTAGTTTTATATATTCTCTGCCTTTTCCCTCTGGCGAACCCACCAAAACTCTGTCGTATTCCCTGCAAGTTCGACTATCAAAAACATGTTCAAGTTTTCCTCTCACAACAATCATTTCATTTTTTTCTGCGAGACCACCGTAAAGTCCTTCGTAAGAAACCACTTCTTCAATATTCACCTCAACCTTTTCTTCAACCTCAACATCTACAACCCGATAAACCGCAGGAAGAAATAAGCTGTCTTTACTATCAGCAACAACTGCTCGCACGGTCACTGTTCCCGCTGGAACATATATTTTGTCCCCATACTTTTCTGTCACCTCTTCCTCTAGCTTTACCGGGTGCACAGAGAAGGATGTGCCATTAAATATGCCCCTGTTCCACTTTCGTTTATAAATTTGCTCAGCTTCGGTTAAACTAATTGGGTAATTTTGTGCTTTATTTCTACACCATTCTCTGAGTTTTTCTCCTTCAAAACGTTTAACAAACGATCGCCCTGGTGAGTACGCTTTGATTAAGGCATTTTTCACCGCATAACTGTTCTCTACCCCATACACCGTGATGTCCATGTCTGAAAAAGCTGGATTGTGAATGTCTAGCAATATTGAACCGGTGACACCAAAATCTTTAGTGGAGATATCGCATAGTTCAGATAGCAAGTGCACGAAGCTGGCAACCTTCTTCTGCAAAGAATCAAGGCGTGATTTTTTGAGAAGCTGGCAAAGCTTCTCTTCAGGCTTAAAATGTTCTGTTATATATTCTTTGGGAACAGCAGTCATTGTGATGTTATAGGCTGAAGAGAAGAACGAGTAACGTGGATAGTTGTTTCTCAGAAGGTCAAACGTTTTCAGCAAGCTGAGAATTGTGTATGTTTGCATTACGCGTTTAAATCGAACTTTTCCTTTTCGCCATTTCCCTTTCGAATCTTGTAAGTATTTCAGATAACTAATCACGCGGTCAGCGGGATGGTATGGACCTACTACACAGAAGAGAAAGCCTTCTTTCGTGCTAAGAAAATCGCGGTCTCTGAAGCTTCGTTCTTTAGCACGGTTCACTTTTCAAGCACCATGAAGTCTGAAGGTTTACCTCCTAAGAGAAGCCTAAAAAACGTATCCTCATTTTTCTTTTGCACTTTTTCAACTTTTCCCTGGACAATCACTGTTTCGCCATTTCTTGCTTGTTCGCAAAATCTTCCTCGAAAAGACGTGATTTCTGTCACAGCTTCTCCACATTTTCCTCCAAGGACTTGCACATCACCAACAGAATAATGACAAGGAGTAAATAGAGCTTCCGAATCATCTGTAATTGTTGCTTTGATTTTTGCGTAGCCAACTTTTCTGTAGACTACATCACCGTAATGCTCTTCAATTTCGTTCCAATCTTTTACACAGCGTATAAAAAAGTCTCGCTGAAGAAACTTGCCTTGCAAAACCTTTCTACGTTCTGTCTTGACGAAATTGTGGAAAGAAATTTTTGTATCTCGGGAACGAAAATTGTACAGTGTTCTTAATTGTCTTCGAGAATATGGTTTCACTGGGTTTTCTTTGTCTTGCATTAGGGACAGCAGCGCATCATAGACTTCTAGACAGTTTTTCCTTCCATAAACTATTAGGTCAATATCTGAATTGGTGGTATGTAGCCGAACTAAAAGTGAACCTGAAATTCCCAGTTTATTCCAAGGAATGTTTGCAGAGTTATGCAGAAGTTTAATGAAGTGAAGAGCATCAGCCTCTAACTCGTCAAGTTTGCTGCCATGGCGAAGTTTTTGCAGATAATCACACGGTTCGTAGTGGCATTTTACATCTTTCTGTGGAACCTGGCAAAGACGAATGCCAAAAACTGGATCAGAAACCAAATATTGAGGAAATTGCTTTTTAAGAAACTCATATCGTTCGGAAAGCGCGTATATTTTTTTGTAAACAATGTCCTTTTGCTTACGATCGCCATGCAAGTCTTGAATGAAACGTGGGAAGGCAACTATTCTGTTGGGTGGATGAACTAGCCCCTTAACGTCGAAAATTACTTTGTCTTGAGTTTCGAGTAAATCGCCTTCTCGAGCTTTAGTGCCATGTATCATTATATTGCGCCGCTATCAGTTAATATTAATGAGACTTAAAGAGAGGTTTATCTTGAATATACTCTTTTCCTGTATCTAATGCAATTTCTGCCTTTGCCAATTCGCTTCCCAAATAGGCTGCGTGATGAAGTTTTGTCACTAATCCCATTTCTAAAATTTTAGCATATATCTGTGCGGCAGTTTTTCCTTTAATTATTGTGGAGGGTTTTCCTGGTTTATGAGTTGAGAAGTGAACGGTAGCGATTGTTTTGTTCGCTCGGTCTATGGTAATTTTGAAGCATCCTTTTGGGTCAAACGAAACTGGCTTATGTTTTTCAGTCGCGGTTATTGCTTGAGTTTTTGCTTCCATATTTCTGTTGTAAGGCTCTTCTCGTATTCGTTTGTCTTTGAGTATCAGAAGGTCTAAGCCCAAATCTTTAGGAACTGATTTTCTTTTTTTTGCCAAGAACATCATTTTAGAGGCAATAGCTAATTCTTTTATGCTACCCTTTGCCTTGTCACTTTTTTCGGTTGTTAACAGTATATTTACACCTATCTCGGAGGCAATGCCGGCGAGTAAAGCGTTAATTCCTACAGAGTCGGCATCCATTAATTCGGTGACGTTGCCAACACCAAAAAGAAGTGGAACATCGGGATTTCTTTTCCTAAAATCGTGGAAGGCAACTATTGACTCTACTATTCCAGGTGCGTTTACTGAATCCAAAATTAAATCGCCTATTACCTTTGCAATTCCAAGCTTTCTTGCTTTTAGAATATTCTCCTCTAAAAGGCTTACTCGTTCTTCAACTTTTTTAGGGAAATATCCTTCACGATGATTTGTGGGAATGACCACGACAGCCACTTTTGAGGCAAAGGCAGCTATGTCTTTGACGTTTCCAGCATCTACACTTATCACGATGTCAGCACCTGCCGAAACAGCTTCTTTAGCTTCACTTGAGTCAAGCGTATCAATGCTAACAGGCACATTTACAACGCTTCTAACTGCCTTAATAGCACGTCCCGCATCTAATGGCCTAGAATCACCTGCAACCATACCAACATCAATAATCTCGGCTCCTAATTCCACGTAACATCTTGCCAATTCCTGAATTACATCGTCTGACAACAACGGAGCATCAACGATTTCAGCCATAACTCGCATAGGAAAATCTTTGCCTATGGCCAATTCTCCGATAAGTATGTTGCATGGATTCTTTAGTAAGACACTTTGTTTTTCCTTGACAATTTCCATTTCCTGTAAAGCCTTGCGTTGAAGTTCGTCTTTGAGTAAATCGCATGCAGGCATCACATTGGAAAGCTTTACCTGGCCTAAAATGTCTAGTATTGTGGGCAAGTCGGCAGCGTACTTTGGACCTTTGAATGTTGGAATTTTCGTAGTGTCTTCTATGATTGATGTGCTACCTCTCATTAACCCTGGAACCAAAATCATGTCAAAATCTTGGAGATTTAGCTTTTCAATTTCTTTCGCAATGTATTGAGGATTTAATAACGCAGCAACTGGAACTTTTAAGGCAAGAACTTTTGTCTTTATAGGGCTTTTTTGGGCATAATACTCCACCATGTCTTTCGCCAGTAGCCCAGTAACCAAAAGCACTTTCACGTCTTGCACCAACTTAAAGGCTCATAAATTCCTTACGATCTCTTCGATTTGCTCTGGCCGTTCCAAAATTGTTATCCCGTTCATCCGTTTCAGTTTCTCAACATTTTCAAGATCAATTTCTCTAACTCGGAATTTGATTTTTTCCCCATATTTCACAGCGTTAAAGGGACATGCCGTTATGCACATTCTGCAGTTTTGGCACGATGCAAGGTTTATGTTAGGAATGCCTTCTCGAATTCGTATGGCAGAGTAAGGACATATGGTTACAACAGGACATGGATCGCATAATTTGCACACGCTTCTTTCTATACGGTAGAGCAACGTAGTTTCTATGAAACCTCCTTTCTGGTCTGTGGGCACTAAATAAACCGGGATTGCCCTTTTTTGTGCTTGGGCAATAGCATTAGTTACCAACGTGTCAGCTATACCGTAGGCAGCTTTAGCAACTGTGTTTCCACTTGTTGGTGAAACAATAAGAACTTTGTAGATTCCTCTAAGAAGTCTTCCAGCTCGAGGTGATCCCGCTCCCTCTTCTGTTTCAGTTAAGACTTCTTGAAGATAGCTTCCAGTGGAGATTTGTTGAAGTTGGTCCCAAAGCCCACATATCCTTACTACTTGGGCTCCGGCGGAAGATAAGTAAGTGGTGATTTTAACCTTATTAGTCCTAACTATTTTGTGCATAGTTTCGAAGGTTTCTTTTAGAAAATGACTTGCACCCGTTATCCCCCACGCGATTGCCACAGACATTTTTATCCTCCTATTTTCGAAAATAAATTAGAGATTTGGTAACTTTTAAACACAACAATAGGCTAGCGAAGTCTGTTAGCATGCTCCTTTTAAAGGAGTTATTCGTATTCTAATCCTCTGCGTAAGAAATGGTGGATCATTTGAGCTTCCCCATAGACCTCTTAAGTCGTATCACTGACCTTCAGTCTACAAAACCAAACGTTCAACTTCGACTAACTCGAGTCGGCGTCAAAAACCTAAAATTAAGCCTGCATATTACCAGAGAAGGCGGTTCGCTTTCACTTGTTCCAACGATAGATCTTTTTGTAGACTTGCCAAGCGACAAACGGGGTGTCCACTTGTCAAGAGACCCAGAGTCGTTACACGAAATCCTCCAAGAACAAAACACTTTCAAAGCAAATCGCATTGAAGATTTCTGCGAAACAATTGCACGCCGATTGTTGGATAAACACCAATACGCAAACAGATCCGAAGTTCGTTTACGAAGCAATTATGTTGTAATCCGCAAGCCACCCAACATTGGTAACCCAACTCAAGAACCGTGCAAAATTTTCGCCACAGCAATAGCCGCTAAAAAATATGGCAACATAACAATAAATAAAATGGTTGGGGTAAGCGTTATAGGTTTTACGGCGTGCCCTTGTACTCAAGGGCTTTTGAAGGCGTTAACTGAAGAGAAACTTGTTCAACTAGGTTACGGAGAAAAAGATGTCAAAAAAATTGCGGAAAACGTGCCTCTCGCCACACATACTCAGAGAACTCGGGGCACCATCTTCATACATGTTCCAAAAAAATTTACAGTAAACATTGAAGACCTCGTTGGCGTCATTGAAAACTCAGTGAGCGGACAAACTTACGCGGTTCTAAAGCGTCCTGCTGAGGCTTCAGTAATTGTGGAAGCGCATAGTAAGGCTCGTTTTACTGAAGATGTGGTTCGAGAAATTCTTGGAGCACTTGTAAAGAAATATGCAAACTTCCCAGATGAAACCCGTGTTTTCGCACAGGCTTATAGCCAAGAAAGCGTTCACAAACATGACATTGTCGCTGAAAGACTAGCAACTTTAGGAGAAATCAGACATGAGATCACCAGCGAATGATAGTTAGTTCTCTACTATCTTCGCCAGCTCGGAAGATGCGATATTAATGAAACCACTAATGTTCTCGCCATGTTCAGTGATATTGTAAAGCGGAATGTTCACTTTTGAAGCCAGCCACTCTAACAATTCCTTACAAATCTTAAGTTTCAAAAGTTTCACCTCAATCGATTTGATGCGTTTTTTTGAGTATTTTCCCACGACTTCCCCCAAATCCATTCCAGCCAAAGCAATAAGCCTAGCTCCCATAACTACTGCCAAGAAAAGTGCTCTGTCTCCATCGGTAAAGCCACCTAAGTTATACACATTAGGTTTAGGGTTCACCTGGGTTGTTCCAATAACCTTCTCAAATTTAGGAACATACCTTTGCAATCGATCAATGTTGTCCCCATGTCCATGAACAACCATAACAGAACCAAACTTGCTAGCACGAAGCAAATCGTTAATATCACCATCCAAGTCGGTTACAACCACATTTGGAACAACCTTCGCCAACTTCAACAGCGCAGTGGTAGCGCCATCAGCTGAAACAACTACACACCTTTCAAACAAGTTCTCCTTCGCACTCTGCCGCAAATTCTCCTCCAAAGAAGGCCCAGCACCAAACACCAAAACTGGCTGACAAGAAAACAAGACTCTCAATTCTTTAATATCAAATGATCTGCATGATAGTAGGTGGCTTAAGACAGCTGTTGCATACTGATCTTTGGAGCGATTATACCTGAAAGTGTTACGGATTTTGTTGTACCATGGTAACCATTCCTTAAGACTTATTATAGCGTTCATATTGCTTAGCTCTCTATTCTAACTATTAATAAGATACATGTAAAAGCGTATAAAGACTGAGACAAGACCGAGGTCGAGTTATGGATTGATAGCTAATTTAGCTGACATCAAAGTTGGAGACGCATACCCAGTGTGCATTGTCGGTGTAATTAATGTAAGCCCCGAATCATTCTATAAAGGTTCAGTTAAAACTTCTCTAGAAGACATTGTCAACACAGCTTTGAACATGATTAGAGAAGGAGCAGACTTAATTGACATAGGAGCCATGTCAACAGCGCCCTATCTCGAAACTGAGATTCCAATAGAAGAGGAGACGAAGAGGCTAGTTTCAGCCATAAAGGTAGTTAAGGAAACGACAAACATTTTAGTCTCAGCTGACACAACCCGAAGCCGCCCGGCAGAAGCCGCAATTAAAGCGGGAGTAGATGTCTTAAACGACGTTAGTGGATTAAAAAACGATAACAGAATGGCAAAGGTAGTAGCAGAATACGATGTTCCTTTGATTGTTGTTGCCAATGAAATACAAAGAGGTGAGGGTGCTCCTATAGAAAGGGTAATAACTGCCCTAAGGCAGAGTCTTAGCCTTGCTCAAAAGGCGGGAATTCCACCAGAAAAAGTTGTTATTGACCCCGGAATAGGTTTCTTTAGGCATACGAAGTGGCCGTGGTACATTTGGGACTGCAATGTAATAGGCAATCTTCAGAAGCTTCGAGTCTTGGAAAGACCCATACATATAGGTGTTTCGAGAAAATCTTTCGTTGGAAAAATTCTCAATCAAGACAACCCAGAACAACGGCTTCATGGTTCTCTGTCTGCCACTGCTATTGCCGTTTTTAATGGAGCTCACATGGTTAGAACTCACGATGTAGCTTCGACTGTCGAGGTTATAAGATTAGCAGAACAAATCAGAAAAACAACTCCTTAAACATGGAAAATTTTTATGCCACTTTTAGTGAATTAGTGCGCTATAGGTGTTTACGTTGAGGGCTTTAGGTATCGACCCTGGCACAAAAAATTTTGACCTTTGCTGTATAGAAGATGATGTAGACAATGTGGTTCTCGACAAGTCCATCCCTAGCGAAGTTGTTGCTAACGAACCATCACAAGTTTTTAATATAATTAAAGACGCGGAAGCCGATGTCATTGTAGGTCCATCCGGGTATGGACTTGAATTTAAGCACATATCTCAATTCACAAAAGAAGAAGTAGCTTTAACCACCCTTGACAAGGTTGGTGACATTGATATTCCTGTTCTTTCAGGATTAAGAAAGCTTTTGTGGATGATGAAAAGGGCTGGCCTAAACGCTTATTCTGCGCCAGGAGTGGTTCAATTACCGACAATACCTTTGCACAGAAAAGTGAATAAAATAGATATGGGAACGGCTGACAAAACATGTGTTACAGCCTTTGCTATATGGGACCAAGCCAAAAAACGCAGAATCGTCTACAATGAAACAAGTTTAATCTGCGTTGAAATGGGATTTGGCTACAATGCAGCGATGGCAGTTGAAAATGGACAAATCATCGACGGAGTAGGGGGAACAATCTTTCCCGGTCCAGGCTACCTCACTTTAAGCCAGATGGACGGAGAACTCGCTTACATACTTGGGGAGTTCAGCAAACTAAAGCTTTTTGAAGCTGGCGCCACTTTCATTGCAGCACGTAAAATGTTAGAGGTTGAAGACTTTTGTAGAAACTTGAACCTAGATGAATATCGTTTGGCTTGGCAAAGCGTAACTGAAGGTATAATTAAAGCAGTAGCCATGTTGCAAACATCTTTCATGAAACGACCAAGAGAAATAATACTTACTGGCAGATTATCTCGAGTAGAAAGGCTCCGCTCACACTTGGAAAAAATACTGAACGAAAAGTTTGGCATCCCAGTACGTCGACCAGTGCATAATTTTACGAAGAAAGCTAAAGATGTGGCTCAAGGCACAACATTGTTAGCCAATGGAATTGCCGGTGGCAAATACCGCGAACTAGTAGAGACTATGAAAATCAAAGAGGCTAAAGGCACAGTTCTCGATTACATCTTCTTCCCCGACTTCGACAAAAAAGTTGTGCTAAAAAAGCTGCGGAATGGCTAACGGCTTCTAAGCCATCTGATTAATCCTTAGTAAGCTTGATATAAGCACCTCTATTGCTTGCTTTGGCAATGAATGTTTTCCCGCTGATTTTTTTGTTAAGCAAAGCTTGAACGTTTGACTGAAGTCTTTTAGCTTGTTTTTCGCCTTTGACTAGTCCATAAAATGTGGGCCCCCATGAGCTTTGCCCTACTCCGTAGACTCCAATTTTCTGCATTTGTTCTGCACATTCCTTAGCAATTGGGCTGGAGTATTTTCCTCCCTGAGCCTCAGCAAAGTATTCTCCAACTATGTTTTGAATTTGTGTAAGGGCGGTTCCAAAGTTTTCAATGTCCTGCTCCATTAAAGATGGAAGAAGCTTCATTATTGTCAGGCGGCATATCTTACCAACATCTCGAGCGGTCATTGGAGGCAACCGTTTAAACGCTGGTACTTCTTCTTCATCAGTAAATCCGCGCTTAACATCTGGAATAGCTACGACAAAGAGCCAATCCTCAGGAAACTGATGACGAAAAATTACTGGCGGAAAACTTTCGGGAATAGATAAACTAGGCTTACCATTTTGAGCTTTAAATCCGCCTTCAACAACGAATCCGCCGTGTTCAAAAACTGCGGTTCCTACGCCGGATATTTGCCCCCTTCCCATAAGACGGGCAAGGTCTCGAATAGACACTTTTATTTGGAATAGTTTTGCAAGAGCAGTAGCAACAGCTAATGCCAGCTGAGTTCCGGACCCTAATCCTACATGTTCTGGAATAGTCTGTTTGACATTTACATTAACCTTAGTTTTAATATGATAAGCTTCAGAAAAGCGCTTAACCAACAATTTGACGAAGTCACTTTTCTCGCCTACAATTGTTAGGCTTTTAGATGGTTTAGCTTGGAGAATCACGTTTGGAGAGTTTATGGCTAATCCTATTCCTCCAAAAATTCGTCCCAGTTCACCTCCTAAGTCAAGAAGCCCCATGTGAAGTCTTGCTGAAGTTTTAACGTAGACCTTCAATGTTTAACCTTCCATGAACCTATTCTTTTGACCAAATCAGCCATAATTTCAGAATAACGCGAATTTGGAGTAATACGGTTCACAAGACTATTGTAATGTTCAATTAGCTCTATTAGCCTGTATGCCTCCTCTTGTTTGTTATTACTTAAGAAAAGCTTGACTCGAGTTGTATGTATAATAGCTTCAATTGTTGCAAACGCTGCTCGACAATAGGCCTTAGGTAAGAGCTTTGATGCTTTAACTAGTCTTACATCACATAAAATCTTAGCTCTCTCAGTCCTCAAAGACTTTATCTCCTTAACAGATACTTCAACAGTTGCATCCGCCATCCACAGTCTCGGTGCATCTATGGTCTCTGCTTTTCTAAACCATTCGAGAGGTATTTCGCCGTCTGGATTTGCTTCTTTGAAAGTTGTTAAATAATATAATTCTGGGTTAGAGGTCACGTTGATGACTGCGCATCTCTTTGATTGCAGATTTTTGTAGGTTAAGGAAGATATGTAAGGTCTAATAACTATGTGTTGCGCGTCATCTATTTTTACACCCATTGGTGCGGCGTTGGGTTGCCCATCTCTGCTATAGGTGGAAACTATTGTTTCCATAATTGCTCCCTTCGAGAAACCTAGATTAGTTAAGTTAATCATCAAGTCAACTCCGATTCAATGGTATTATAATTCAAAGTTATAATAACAAAGTGAACTTTTAGGCGTATCTTTTTTTAGTTACGATGTAACCGCACGCATAGAAATGGTAATCACAGAAATAGTTCTGTAAGTTTTTTAGATACACTCTTCGCATGTGCGTTCGATGTGTTCTATTTAACTAAATATTCAATGGTACTTGCAGCTGCATGTGACGAATTGCTTTCGATTACTTTTAACTTGCCGTTTCTTCCTATTTTTAGCTGTCTCTCTCCTCGAAACATAGTGACCTTTGCGTTATCTATTTGGACTTTGTCGTTGACGGAAATACTATGGATTCGTTGATTCCATAAAGGCACTTTAATTGTGCTATTTTTGTCGAAAAGAGTTGCAGTTGCTAAAAGAGCATATTCGTTAAGCCTTGTTAAAACAAGTTTTGGCCTTGAAACTTCGATGACCCAAGCTCTTAGGCTAACCCCTTTCATTCCAGCTTTCAAATCTTTGATTTGTACAAGCCCAGTGTTGGGTGCCTTCCTATCTCTCATTTCAGAGACACGAGTAACACTCTTAAGCAAATATCCTAATCGATCTAATGGATTAGGATCTCTGAGAATCCTTTCCAGTATCGGAAACTGTGCAACTACAACGTGGCCTTTAGTTATGAGAAAGATGCATCTGTCGTTTTTCCTTATGCGAGCTTGAATAGTTAGTCCCCGACATATGGCTTCTCCATTTTCCCATGCATGTACAAATGCGTTGAAAAACTCAGTTGCGTCGATTTGGTTTTTTATGGAAAGTTTCACAAGATATTCGAGAGCTCTGGCGTCAGATCTGGGAGGATAATTACCTTTAGGACGCCCCCTTGCACCCCATATTCCATTTCTCACACAAGCTCACCTTTGAACAGTAAGATAACCTTTGCTCCTTAACCATTCAGCCTGATTTCTTCTGTATCTCCAGTAAATGTCACCTCGTTTTTCGAACTGAAAGTCCCAAGGAGAAACCAAAACTACATCACCCTCTCTAATCCAAAATCGCCTCTTCATCTTGCCTCGAATTCTGCAAAGTCTTACGTACCCGTCTTGACATTTCACTCTAATTCGATCATTGCCCAACATTTGAATGGCTATGCCTAACACATCGTTAGCCACAGGGAGTAGGATATTTCCAAAATCCTCTTCCCTGATAATTTTCCTTTTTCCCATTTCTGATTTCACCACAATTGGGTGGGTGTTTCTAATTCTTTTATCGTAGTCTTGGTTAGTGCTTTTATACTGTGGAA
>JBHIEO010000025.1:0-13385 GCA_046760665.1 Bathyarchaeia archaeon | reverse complement strand
TCAACGTCGAGTCCACCTATTTGCGCGGTAAGGAAAACTTTGAAAGCCATCGCCCCTTCATCAACTACTCTGCTGATCTCGTCAAGGCTTTTGGGAAATACAGAATAGAAACCTACATTTGCCACTATACCATGCTCAGCAACTCGCATTCTCTCTCTAAGAGAGGCGGAATCCATAGTAATTGGCTTGTTGTTAGGCATATCCAAAATCGACGTGATACCGCCTGTAACAGCTGCTGCTGTTCCTGTGAAAAAGTCTTCTTCATAAGCTTGAAGTTGGCCACGAAGATGCACGTGCACATCAATTAACCCTGGAAGCGTCAAACATCCATTCAAATCAATTTTATCAGACGCAGAAGGCAGATTCGTTTCCTTTGCAATCTTAACTATTTTTCCACCTTCAATTGCAATTCCACCATCTACAATTTCGCCTTCAGTATAGACCTTTGCATTTTGAAGAACTGTGTCAACTGCCAAAGTTTAACCCCAGGATACTAGGAAAATAATTTATAAAATAACTACTGCAACATAAAAAACTTAAGAGTACGAAGAACATGTTTTTCACAACCAAACGTCACCTTCAACCAAAGACATAATCTAGGGTAAAAAAAGATTTTGCGATCAAGCTTATATAAACAAATTCCCTTACTCGTCAAACAATTCAGTCATTGTGCCAAAAATTTTTTAAAAGATCTCAGTGTTTGTGCCACAATTCTTTTAGTGTTGCCGATCTTCACCATAAACAGTTGAAAAAGGGAAGCAAAAACATGAATAAAATATTAATTGTGATATTAGCGACGGTAGCTCTAGCGATTTCCGTAATTCCAGTGATAGCGGGTCCCTCCCAGATACAAACAAGAACAGGAGTTGCCATTGTTATAGATACAAAACATTACCTTGATATCGATGGTGATGGACAAGCTGACATATACTTAGACTTTGGGCCTCCATGGTACGAACCGATAAGTGGAGCACAACGTCCAAACGACGGAGATACGATAACTGTTACAGGTAAACTTACGAATGAAGGTACACCAGATGCAGAGATGGATGTGTATGAAATCAATGGTTTATGGTGGAGAGACCCTGGAAGACCACCATGGGCCCGTGGACCGAAAAAGTGAAACTTTTCCTCGACTCATTGAGATTCCATACGACCTAAGCTTCCACTTTTCTTTTTTCTTGGGAAAGCACAGAAACTTGCCTTCCATCTTAATTAGTAGGATCAACACTAAGGACACCTAATTGGCAAGAGAATGCTGTTAAATACGTATTCACAGGAGCACAAGAAACTTGCAATTTTTCTTTTTTCTAACTTTACCATATACTCGGAAGAATGAAAAACTGTTTTGTAGAGGGGTTGATGGAAAATGAAGTCGGAATCAATTACAAGAATGTTATTAATTGTTCTTCTAATAAATGTGTTAGTGTGGAAATTTAGTATTCAACAGGCAGAAATTCCTGAACCGCCAACGATAGAATGGAACAGAACCTATGGGGGGATGGATTATGATTGGGCATGGTCTGTTGTGCAAACAAGCGATGGAGGATATGCAATGGCAGGTCTCACATGGTCTTTTGGAGTAGCTGGCCCAGACTTTTGGTTAGTAAAGGTTGACTCATCTGGGAACATGCAATGGGACAAAACTTACGGAGGATCAAGTGACGATGGCGCATATAGCGTTGTGCAAACAAGCGATGGAGGATATGCGATAGCAGGCTACACAAACTCGTTTGGAGTAGAGAACTATGACTTTTGGCTAGTTAAAGCTGATTCAGCTGGAAATTTGGAGTGGACTAGAACATACGGAGGACCAAATGTGGAAAGCGCGCATTCTATCATAGAAACAAATGATGGAGGATATATGTTAGCGGGTTACACAGATTCTCTGGAACCTGGTGGTCATGATCTTATGCTTGTTAAAGTTGACGCTTCAGGTAATATGCAATGGAACAGAACTTATGGAGGAGACGACAATGAAGCCGCATGGTGTATCATAGAGACAGATGACAAGGAGTATGTATTAGCGGGAGCAACGGCTTCTTTTGGAATGGGCGGCTACGACTTCTGGCTAGTTAAGGTTGATTCGTTTGGAAACTTGCAATGGAACACAACGTATGGAGGACTAGACAACGATATAGCACGTTCTCTTGTAAGTACAGGTGATGGGGGATATGCGATAGCAGGCTACACAAACTCGTTTGGAGCTGGAGGTTACGATTTCTGGTTAGTTAAAGTCGACTCATCGGGGAACTTAGAGTGGAGTAGAACATATGGAGGGCTAAGTGATGATGTGGCTCGCTCTCTTGTGAAAACCAGTGACGAAGGATATGCAATGGCTGGCCACACATGGTCCTTCGGAGCTGGCTTGAATGACTTTTGGCTGGTCAAGGTTGATGCATATAGTAATATACAATGGAATGGAACATATGGAGGAACCGATGTAGACAGTGCGTACTCTCTTGTAGAAACAACCGATGGAGGATACGTGTTAGCTGGCTACACAGCTTCTTTTGGAATGGGCGGCTACGACTTCTGGCTAGTTAAGGTTAACCAATCCCAAGACGTGCATGATCTAGCTGTGATAGAAGTTGTTCCTTTCAGAACTGCCATCGGACAGGGCTTCTGTCTAAACATAAATGTTTCTGTTCAAAATCAAGGTTCAATCTCTGAGAATTTCAACATTACAGCATATGCTGATCAAAACACCATAACAATTGGGGACGAAATCATTATAGAAACACAGATGAGCACTTTAGCAGATGGAGACTTTACTACCATTATGTTTACGTGGAACACAACTGATATAGCAAAGGGCAACTACACTTTAAGCGCAGTGATTACCCCGCTTCCGGGTGAATTAGATACAGCGGATAATACCTACATCGACGGGATAATCACAATCAGGGAGCCTATTCACGACATTGCAGTTGTAAATGTTACACCTTCCAAAACCGTGATCGGAAAAGGGTTAAAGATGAATGTAAGCGTAACTGTTGAAAACCAAGGCGATTATCCTGAAACTTTCAATTTAACAACATATGTCAACACAACAATCCTAGGCTTCGTAAACCTTAACTTAACAGACGGAAACTTTGCAACTTCAACCTTCGTTTGGAACACAACAGAGTTTGAAAAGGGTAACTTCACCATAAGTGCCTGCGTAACGCCTGTTCCAAGTGAAAATACAACTGAAAACAACATTCTTCTTGCTGTCATGGAAGTTTGCGTTACTATCCCTGGAGATGTCGACGCAGACTTAGATGTTGACATTTTTGATATCGTCAAAATCGCTAGCGTCTATGGATCTAAAGAGCGCGACTCTGCGTACGTTTCAAACTATGATATAAACTGCGATGGACAAATAGACATCTTCGACGTGGTCACTGCAGCTGGAAACTACGGCAAAGCTGATAGCCGTTAACACCATTATTCTCTCCATAACATGTAAACTAGACAAACAGGCACTTTTGCCTGCCACATAAACATTCCATGACTATCTGTTGTCAATCTTATAATATACTTCCAAAATTCCGTTAATGGGCGAACATAGAACTTGACAGTTTCATTTTGCAACGGCTGAGAAAACTCGTCGACTAGGATTCCTCTTAAAGCAACGGTCTCCCCAACACTTGCAGGATTTGGATTCAAATTGAATATATTGCTGTCGAAAGCGCATGGGGAGTCTGGAACTGTCCATTTTTTACCCAGTGATACTTCACTAGGTAAACATCAGGGAAACGGATTATGTCGACTGCAAGTTCAACTGCATCTAAACTCAATACATATGCACCCACTTTCTTTACGCTGAAAGTCACGTTTAATACTGTTGCGTTTGCATTAGGAGAATTAAATGCTTCTGCAAGTGCTAAGGATGTTTCAGCAATCCGATAGGTTCTAGCTGTTGTTTTGACTTCATCTATGACTCGCCACACGGGTGCGTGAAGTATGCCGTTCGGATAATCTTCCACTGGGCTCTTAACAGTATGGCTTACATACTCTAAGAGTGTTGGGTCCCAGCTGAACTGAATGTCTAGGCTGTATAAGTTGGACACATTCTCAATTATCACTGTAACCTTGAACTCGTGGCCAATTACGTCTTCAAGACCTAACTCTATAGTTTCAGGAAAAAATCCTCTATTTTTTACGCCAACGGGTTTTTCTATTTGCTAATGAGTTTGAAGAAGTCGCGTTCAGTAATTATGCCAACCAAACGCTTATCGTCGACAACTAGCAATGCACCAACGTTCTTTTCATTCATTGTTGTTGCAGCTTCCCCCGAATCCGCATTTGAAGTGATGGTAAATACGTTTTTAACGCCTATTTCTAGAGCCGGAGTTTGTAGAACTTGAAGCATAGTTCCTGAACGTAAATGTTGAAACACTTCGCCGGACCCAAAGAATCGAACTACGTCCATAGCAGTTACTATGCCAACAAGTTTGCCTTCAGAAACAATAGGTAGACGTCGAAAACTTTTTTCTATCATTGTTCTTTCTGCTTCGAAGATTGTTGTTCTAGGAGACGCGGTGACTACATCTTTAGTCATCAATTCTGCAACCTTGGCACCGCTTATTTTCTCTTTGAAAAGGCTTAACATGTCCCTTTCAGTAACAATTGCCCAAACTTTGTTTGCGTTATCTACTACTGGCAAGCCGCCTACTCGGTATTGCTTCATGAGTCTAATCGCTGTTCCTATGGTGGCTGTGGTTTTGACTGAAGGCGGGTCTGGTTGGATAATTGATTTAACTGGTTCGTTTATTGCTTTGAAGAAAGAACCTCTAAATTTTTGTTGAATTATTTGAAATTTTTCGCCTCCGCCTAGATAGTTGACCACGTCTGTACTTGTCACTATACCTTGTAGCCTCTTTGTACCCGGATCTACGATGGGAATGCGACGGAATCCTTCTCTCGCCATAATATGGACAATGTCGTAAACAGAGGTTGTGAGCGATGCTGTGACAACTGAACGCTTTGCTATTGTCATAATTTCCCCTTCACGGGGTTTAAAGGAGTGACACCTCTTCACTTGTCCACCTTCACGCAGTGTTCGCCTGAAGCTTTCACTTTTTCTACTGTGAGCCAAATTTAAAACCTGACTTCAAATGGTTGTTTTACAATATCTTTCGATCCGCGATTCCCTACAAGTTCGCCTTTTTCGTCAACTACTAGTAGAACCATTAGGGGTTGGTTACGGAAAACTGCTCTCGTTTTTGTTACGAGTTCCTCTGCGTAGAGCGAGGGATAGCTGAGGCCTAGCATATCTTTGATGAGCAAAACAATCAGCCCTTTTAATATTCACCTTGGTTCTCAGTACGGCAGTCTTCGCAGAGAAATTCGCCCTCCACTTCCTTGAGTCGACTCGACCACTGTGCGCATCGGTCGCAATATCCAGCCATCGGAGAACTTTCCACCATTTCTTCCATGTTTGCACCTTCAATGCGAGCCTTTTCTTGGATGGTTTCTATAAGTTCCGGTGTGATGGCCAAAACATCTTTGCTTGAAATGATGCCCACGAGGTCACCCTTGTAAACTACACCAAGCCTTCGCACGTTCAATCTACTCATCTGCCTTGCTGCATTGCTAAGGGTTTCACCAGGACTTATGGTGATTAAAGGCGTTGTCATAACATCTTTAGCTACAAGCTTGCTGGGCAGTTTGTTTTTAGCCAGAACTCGTGTTACAAGGTCTCTTTCAGTAATTATTCCCAAAGGCCTTCCTTCC
Organism: Bathyarchaeia archaeon; assembly: GCA_046760665.1. Taxonomy (GTDB): domain Archaea; phylum Thermoproteota; class Bathyarchaeia; order Bathyarchaeales; family SOJC01; genus JBHIEO01. The sequence goes on along the minus strand of JBHIEO010000025.1, from coordinate 7,664 downwards.
TTATCGGTTACAATTATGCAGCCTAATTGCTGCATCTCCATGTACTGAGCCACTTTATCGACTGTCTCAGTTTCGTCAACTGTGATGACGGGGCTGGACATAACATCCTTGACGAGCATTCGCGTTCTCAAACCGATTTCCGCCATAGCTATTCCCTCAACACATACGAGAATAAATGGAAGGTTTATTAAAATGTTGTTAAATTTTCCCTGTTTTTGGATTTAATTTTTCTTCAAGGCAAAAAGAAATCTGAGTTCACTTACAATATATAGTTTTCTCATTAGGGCTTAGAGTTCCCTGAGATGGTGAAGAAACTAGAACAAGAGGTCGCGGTGGTATACTGTTTTGTAAATTTTTTTAAGAGGTAATTTCTTCAGTCTTTTGAAGTTTCTATCTTTTGGATTTCTAGCGTAGACTACAAAATGTGACAGTTCTCTCATCCCATATTTAACTGCATCTTTTTCGATATTTTGCATTTCCTTGAAAATTCTTTCTCTAAGATGTTTATCAGTTATTTTCTTTGCTCTTTTGATGATTTTTGGACCAAATTTGATGCCTGGTTTTATTTCAGTGCTTTCTACTTGCCTCCAATGGCTTATATCAAACCCTGCTTTCTTCAGTGTTCTTCGCAACGTGTTTGGTGTATATTCTACACCAATTGTCTCTCCTAGCGCCTTTGCAATCTTTGTGTGAATTTTCCACCAACGAACCTCCGACTCTTGAGCCTTATCCGTAGGTTTAATAAATTCCAAGGGCCAATGCTCTACTGCTATAAACCAGCCATCGGGTTTCAGTATTCTTCGAACCTCATTGAGAACGTAAGGGGTTCCGCTAGGCGTATATTCTTCTATAACAGAAAGCGTATTGTATGATGTCACAAGATCAACAAAGCTATCTTTAAGAAAGTCAAGCCTCCTCAAGTCAGCTTTGAGAACAACTGTTTTTAGAAGTAAGTTTTCTGAGAGCGCTGTCTTTAGCGTATCCATCAGACCCGTATATAAATCGACAGCGAAGACTCTTCCGTCTCCGATTCTATTCACGAGACAAGCAACCATTGTGCATGGACCGCTTCCCATGTCAAGAACAGTCCACCCGGAAATGTCACCTATTTCGTCAATTATTCTGTTCAATACATCTTTCTCTCTCATCAAGTCTCCTACATACGGCTCCTCTATGTCCACTAACAACAAAAAAGCCACTTCTATTATTTTAAATTGCAAGTGAGCGTCATGTAGGAGCAGGCTCTACTTTTTGAGTTGTCAATGATTGCTGATTCTTCCTCTTCCAAAAGGAATAAAGGCTTGTATTTCTTCAAGGGAGATTTTCGAGATTTTTTCTTGTAGATTTTTCGAAACTTTCTTTCTTAGTAACTGTCGTATCTTGTTTGCCAGCTTACTGCTAGAAAGGTCTCCAGGAACTATCTCCAAGTAGATGTTGGTCTTACTTTTCACTGCTTCGTTAGGTCCGCCTATTACGGTGGGCGGTGTTGTTTTGACGTCAATTCCTATAGCGAGGCGTAGAGGCGTTTTTCTGACATAGTTTTTCTTGCCACGGATCATGAAAGCTCCTCTTCTAAGATGTTCACCAGAGGGAGGGGTTTTGCTTACTTGTTCTGGACGGACCCAGTAAACGTCGATTGCGCTAAACTTGGCTTTCCAAGCTCGTGAATGTGATGCTGCTAGCTGTGCTGCTTCGTTTATTGACTGTTGGGAAGGCGTTTTTCCTTCGGTCTTTATTAGTACGAAGGGGGCGCCTGCTATGTCAGCGTGGAAAACTAAGTCGTGGGATTGTGTGTGCTTTTTGATTAGAATTTCGTTTGTGACGGCGTCTTTTCCGCCAACCACTAGCAGGTTTTCTGACGTATAGAACCATCGAAACTTTTCATACCAAGCCTTCTTCCTTCTCTTCACAATCGGCTTGTAAGCTTCTTTAACTACAACTTCTTTTCGTTGTTTCAGCTTTTCAATATGGCTCAAAGTTTCTTCGATTGCTTTTTTGGCACCTTTCACTTTCTTCTCTGCTTTTTTCGCTCGTTCATAGTAGGTTGCAGCGTTTTCTTGAACTGAGTTGCGGAGGCTAAGAGAAAAAGACAAGTCTTCAATTGACACTTTGAGAACAAGTTTTTTCGCGTCCAAAGATTCAAAATAAACTGCCGGCACTTTCCTACATTTTTTCTCGTTTTCGATCTTCGAAACAATTTCCTGCCATGTCTTTCCGCTTCCTTTTTCATCCATAATTCTCTGCAAAAGCGTCTGCCACTGATGAAAATTAGCATAAATTTTGTCCCCAATTCTTCTCGCTTGTTCAGCCTCTTTTCTCGCCTCTTCTAAAGCGTCTTGTTGCTTGCGAAGAATCCTTTGTTGTCTAGCTATTTCCCGCTCAACTTTCTCCGTCACTGCTGCAACTTCTCGTTCAACCACATTTTTCGCGTAATACTCGTCTAGGGCTTCGTTGAAAGTCTCAAATCCTTTACACTTTAACTTCATATACTTTCTTAATGAAATAGGAACGACATCAATCCATCTTCCTTTTTCATCTATTATTATGCAAGGTTCAAGCTTGCCTATTTCAAGCTGAGAGAGAATTCCACTAAGGGCCATAAAAATCTGATTGAAGTCACTACTTTCCAGCAACTCACATCTTTTCTTTTTATCCACATGAGCTCGTAGAAGAATCTCTTCCGCGTACATACCGCTGATGCTTAGAAACCTTGTAAGCGCCTTAACCACCTCTAAACCTTTAAACTTCTTTAGTTCAAGCAAATCCAACAACTTGACGCGTGAAGGATTTTTTCCACTTGAAGGAGCGTGCTGAAAAGGTTCACCCCGCAAAATGTTTCGATCACGCATTTTCTTAAAAGTAAGCGCCTGCTGGATGATGCTTTCGGAGTCAATAAGTATTATGTTACCGTCGCCGAACAACTCCAAAACCAGCTTGAATTCTCCTTCTCGGGTTCTGACTTTAACAGTTATGATGCGCTCAAACTCGTACTGGTTAATTTCAACGATGATGGCGTTTCTGAGATGTTTGCGAAGAGCCATGCAGAAAGCAGGCGGTCTTTGAGGCTTCTCCAGAGCATAGGAAGTTAGATGTAACCGTTTGCCTGATTCGATTAGAACGTTAAAAGCTGGCTGGTTGGGTTGATGAAGCTTGAGAATGACGATTTTTCCTTTGGTTTGGTAAATGTTTTGTATCCGAGCACCTTTAAGTTGCTTTTTTAGCTCTAAGACTAGAGCTGCTATGTCGAAGCTCGACAACGTTTTTTGCACAGTTCTCTCCCTTTGCTAAACAAAATACTAGTTAGAAGGGTTTAAGGGTTTATAAGGTCATGTTCAGACGAGTTTTATGCTCTTTTGAAACGGATAGTTCTACCATTAATTAGTCAAAACTTTAAATTAGAAGTCGTTGATTGTATAAGAAAAAGCTGAACCTTAGCTGAGCTGAAGTTTCATGAAACCCTTAACAATAATTTATTGGACTCGCGCTTGTTTGGGTGTGATCATCGGGCTTTTATGTGCGGTCTATGTGTATTTCTCAGTTACTAGTGAGCTTGTTGGTTTATATACGCTGTTGACGGGGTTGTCTTTTGCGATGCTTTTCTACATCGCCACCTTTTACCCCATTAAGTTCAAGTTTTTTACAAGGGTTGAGAAGCCGTCTAAGCTGATAACGCAGGGAATTGGAATTTATTTCTTTGCGTGGATTGTTTCGTGGACTCTGATAGTTACCTTGCTTATGCCGTCGGTGACCGTAAACATATACACTAATGACACTGAAACTTTGGCTGAGGGACAAGAGTTTTGGGTGGTTGCATGGAACAGTGCGAATCAAGTAATTCAAAACGTGACAACTACTACAGGATCTCTTAGGATGGCTTTGTTGCCGCCTGGAACCTACGTTTTTCAATTAGGAGGAAATCTTACTCAATACAATGTAGTTAATCAAAATCAAAAGTTAGTAATCGACTGGTTACAGACCCGCAATGTAGTTTTCAATGTTTCCGGGTAGCTGCCGCGTATTGAATTATGCTTGTTTGACCTTCAGAGTCGGTTGGTTTAGGTTTTGTTTGTTCTATTGTTTTGATTAATAGTCGTGTGTAGTCTGTCCATGCTGAGAAGTAGCCTCGGTCGAAGTCGTCGTGGAAGCGGTTTTGCATATGTTTTTGGAAATCGTTTTTGTATTGTTTTAGGGTTGTTATGTCGTTTAGGTTGATTTTTTGGATGAAAGTATGTTGGTTGCCGTTGGTCTTTTGGGCTAGGAGCATACCTTGGAGGGCTTTGTAGTATCCGTGGTTCCATTCTGTTCTTGGGGTTTTCTCTTTTATTCGTTGCAATTCCCTTTGGGCTTCGGTGAATTGACGGTTATTGATGAGTTGGAAGAAGCGTGTGGCAAGAGCTTTGGGAAAGGCCATGATTTAGCGTCTTCCCTTGTGTTCGTTCGGGTTTACTTCTTCTATACCGTTTTGTGTGATTTTGAAAACTCCTTCGCCGTTAGGGAGGTAGGGGCTTGAAACTAAACGGGCGATGCGTATAGGTCCTCTGGCAGATTTTCTAAGGTATACACGTGTGTGGCTGGTGTGGGCTACTATGTGTCCACCGACTGGGTGGACGGCGTCGCCGAAGAAGACATCAGGTTTTGCCATTACTTGGTTTGTCACTACTGCAACGGCGTTAAAAGCACGGGCTAGTCGGATGAGTTTGTGCATGTGTTTGTTGAGTTTTTGTTGGCGGATGGCAAGTGTTTCTCTGCCGACGTATTCACTGCGGAAGTGGCTTGTAAGGGAGTCGACAATAATGAGGCGAATGTTGTTTTCTTTAATTATTTTGTCAGAATTTTCTAGAAGGAAAACTTGGTGGTCACTGGTATAGGCTTCGGCGACTACGATGTTTTTCACCACTTGTTGGGGGTCAAGGTTAAGGTGTTGTGCCATTTGAACTATACGTTCAGTGCGAAAGGTGTTTTCGGTGTCGATGTAAAGGGCTGCAGCGTTTAGTCCGCCTTCTGTTTGGGAAAGCTGAACGTTGACGCAGAGTTGGTGGCATACTTGGCTTTTGCCACTTCCATATTCACCGTAGAATTCTGTGATTGTTTGGGTTTCGAGTCCTCCGCCTAAGAGTTCATCTATGATTTGGCTGCCAGTTGTGAGGCGGTGGACGTTTTGACGTTGTTTTAGAAGTTCGTCGGCTCGAATAAAGGAGAGGGTAATGCTGCCTCTGGCGTGACGAATGATGTCTAGAGCCTTCTTTTCACTAATGCCTGCAGGGGCAAGTTCACGGGCTGTAGCGGTTGCGAGGGATTCAATAGTGTGGAAACCCATTTCTTGTAGTTTTTGACTGGTGGCAGGCCCCACCCCTGGAAGGTCTTCAAGATATTCATATTTCTTTTCTTTGGTTGTGTATTCAGATTGAGATTCTTCTGTAACTGCCATTTCTAGTTACTGTCCTTTATGTGTGCACACGGGGACACACAAGCAATTTGAGTTTTGACATATTTAAGTTACACGAAGAATATGAGCAAAAATTTCTGGGGGACCTAGCCGAAACTAATCTACTTTCTCAAACTTGAATTTAGGAGCACCACAGACGGGACAAGACTCTGGTGTTTTACCATCAGCTACAAAGCCGCATACAGTACAAACATAATACTCTGTTTTTCTTTGTGCCATTAGGTGATCTAACGCTTTCTTATACAGCCGTGCATGTCCCTCCTCTACATCACGAGCCTGTGAAAACACCAAAGCAGCACCTTCCTCCCCATTCTCCTCCGCCTCCTGCAACATCTTCAAATACTCAACCCCAGCAACCCCTACCTCACTCCTGAAAGCACGCTCCAAATTCGCTTGCGTATCACCTACCGCATCCTCCAACAAACCAAAAAGTCGACGAGCATGTACCCGCTCAGCAGCAGCCACTGCACGAAACAAACTTGCAATCTGCGGCAAACCATCCTCCTCGGCTTTCTCAGCAAACAACAACAACCTTACAATAGCCTTCGCCTCCCCAACAAAGGCCCCATGCACATTATCAGCGGTACGCTCCCTCAAACCCACAAACATCTCCCAAGTCTAATAAAAACTAACAAAAAACAGAAGTTCAACCTTCTCACACTTGGCACAAACCCACTGTCCTTATTCTTTTCTCCACCATGCAACAATCTGGCTAACCGTAACCACCAATCCACCCAAAATCAACAAACCAAAAGTATAGCCACGAAAAGCCCCCTCAAGAAAATACGCAAACAATCCCAACAACGCCAAAAAAATCCCGAATCCAGTAAACGCAAACCCTACAAGCCTGAACTGTCTAGACTCCAGAATAACCACCACAACAAACACTCTAAACTTTCAACCTTATAAAACTACAGCGCCAACTGCATCTAAACTTAATGCACATCCACCCACTTCCTTCACCTTAAAAGCCATGTTAAATACTGTTGCATTTGCATTAGGAGAATTAAATCATTTCAAACCACAACTGAAAACCTTCTGAAACCAGAAACACATAAACAACAAAGCCCCGAGCGGGATTTGAACCCGCGACCTACAGCTTACAAGGCTGTTGCTCTAACCACTGAGCTACCGGGGCACAAGCTCTCTTTCAGAAAAGAACCTGTACTAAGAAATTTAGAGCTTTCGGTTTTGTTTTGGGCTTCTAGGCAGTCTAGAATGCTGTTTAAGGCTGTTTTGTGATTCTAGAAATGTTTAGCTTGTGTTTTCTGGTTTTTTTAACTAGGTTTTGTGATAGTGTGATGCCCACTGTTTTGCGGATTATTTTCACCAAGTGACTTTGGTAAGATTACTTGTTAGCTAATCCCTTTTTTCGCCAAGCTTTTGCATCTGCTACCATTATGGCTATCATTGGATGACAATCTCTGAAATGAATATCCCCGCCTTTTTTCTAATTTTTCCGCATTTTTTGAAAAATGTGGAACCCCTATTATGTCAGCATTTTGCTAGAGTAATTCGATTTTAGTTGTTGTTCCATCTTGATGGTACTCGGAATCAGCTACTTTCACTTTGCCTCCAAGAACTTTTTCAAACATAGCCATGGCTGTTAATTCATATGGACAAGTTACATCCTTTGGTTTCAGCTCTTTATGTATGTGAGGCGCCCAAACACAGTGATCAACATGTAGAACGTATTTGTTTGGAGCAAGCTTCTCGAATCGATATTCTTTCAAGTCTTGTGGTTGGCATAATTTTGGAGAGATTCTCAAATACTTCATCTATGTTGTGTCCTTTGATTAAGTTGATGCCTGTTTTTTCATGGATTCTTTTGACAATATCCAATATTGGGTGCACAAAGATTGAAGAACCGTGCCTAGAATATCCCTTGTAGCTTTTTGGTATGCAAACAAGATTACATGCAGCAAAGTTCCTATATCTGAGGGTTCTAAGCTGTTCTGCATTAAGGAACACCTACTTGCTGGACATTTTATTGCTTAACCTCTCTTGAAGAAAATTTCGGAATTTGTCGGATTCTGACTAGTCTCTAAATACGCTTGCCACTTTCTCTTCTTTTTCTGAATTAGAACAGACAATAATCTACCAACCTTTCTTTAAATGCCGTCGCCGACAACTTTAATCCATTTTCTCGGCTATCCATTTGTTCTCCAAGTTCAGGCATTTTTTACTATGTTTCGTCAATACCCACTTTTTGTCCTGC
>JBHIEO010000024.1:0-13431 GCA_046760665.1 Bathyarchaeia archaeon | reverse complement strand
GTAAGTAATGAAACCTTTAAAGAAGCATTTCAGAGGTTTAGGCCTCCTCTGTAGGAATTTGTTGACGAAATAGTTTGCGCAACGCATTGGTAACGCCTAACCGTGGCTTAATCTTGGCCCAGAACATACGGCTACCGATTATTATGAGCGGATAAGCAATAATCCACGACATAGAGTACAATTCGCCATAATAACTGTGAAATATGCGTGCAGCACCTTTTCCTTGGTTTATGTATATTATGAAAATTGTGGCTATTCTTAGAATATTGATGAAATAAGTGACTACAGCGCCAAAAGCAAAATAGACTACTTTATGTATCCACGGAATGTTTGTTTTCTTTAAAAATAGCAGAATTACAACGCTGTAAATAAAGAAGCTTTGTACGCCTGAACAGGGCCAAGCTATACCAAAAACAGCACTTCCTTGAGAGTTCCACACCCGCAAGATCGGCATGTCTCCCTGGGAAGGATAAAAACTTGTTTGGTAACCCATAATGTTCAGAGCGTTTGCCGCTAGTGAGGCAGTAACAGGAACAAAAATTTGGAAAGGAGTAAAAATTCCATAAGGATATAAATTGTCTATCATATAGACCGCCCCAATAGCGCCTAGGAAGAATGCTGAAATAGAAAAACCTTTCAAGCCGCCAAGCCCGAATCCAAGTATGGTTATTGCAACAAATAACCCCGTGAAAACTAGGTATTCAACCGAAAGCGGCATCGGATTTGTCCATGGCACATTAAACTGTATAGCTAAGCTCAAAATTGCGTTATTCAGTCCAAAATAGTTAGCAACAACCACATACAAGGTTGGAATAACCAAAGCTACCCCGAGAACGTTGTTCCTCCTTCGTTTTGAAACCTTTAACCTCTCTAATTGAAAATCGTCCCAACCAAGTGCCAACTCTAGAATAATAAGCCATAAAAAGAATAAGTAAAAGGTTCTTCCTTTCCATGTCGATTGAAAAGAGGCGGGGTATAGAAAGAAAAGAATCACAATAGGTACAAGAAAAGAAAGGAAAAGAGCATGGAGCAATTTCGCTTTTTTAAATATTTTCGTTGAAATTCTCTGAGAGAAAAAAGAAATTTTGAATTTTGACCTTTCCCAAAAGGTTTCAGTTGAATTTTCCTTCAAAAGCTTTCTCCTCATCGTCATAACATGCGTAATGCGTTATCTTATATTTTTTCTGTCACGTTTCTATACATTTCGTCAACCGACAATACCTTCACGCCTAGTTTTTTGAAGAACCTATAAATATTTTGTAGATCGCGTTTGAGAAACATTGTTGCCATGGAGTGAGAAAGGAGCACTGCTTGTGCCATGTCAAAGAGAACTGGTTTACCTTTCCATACCATAACGTTGTACTCGCTAATGTCGCCGTGAACCAGTTCTGCTCTTTGATAGAGTCTCTTAATGTATTCTAAGAGCTCGTTGTAAATAAATCCAGGATTTTTAGGTGATACTTCTTTTAATTTTGGAGCAGGATTACCGTTTTTTCCTATGAACTGCATTACTAATACGTTTTTTCTTATGGCAATAGGTTTTGGAACCTTAACCTTTGCTTTTTGGGCTAGTTGCAAGTTTTTGAATTCTTTCAGCGCCCATGCAAAAACCAGTGAACGGGTGTCTCGCCTTATGTGCTTGAATCTTGGGTCGCCCTCAATGTATTGAAGCTTGCCTTTTTTAAATTCTGCTGCGATTGTTAAGTAAATTTTGATGGCTAGCTCTTTTCCCTCTCGATCTTTTCCCCAGTAAATTCTCGCTTCCTTTCCAGTCTTTACCACGCCATGGATTTCATCTATTACGCCTTTGTTTAAGAATTCATAAATAGTCATGAGAGTGGACTTGTCGAAAACTTCTTCCAAAACTTCGTATTCTTCGCTTCTTTTTTCTTTCAGTAATTGTTCCGTTTCGTACCTTTTCTCTTTTTGCTCAAGCCTTTTATCCACCCGTTTCCGATAAGCCACCAAAACTTTCCTCGCTTAAATTGTTAACATGCCTTTTTTGCGAAGCATATCTGCTTGTGCTCTGGTGTAGCGCCAAATGACATCGCCTTTTTTGTCGCTTTGAAAATCCCACGGCGAAACTAAAACAACGTCGCCCTCTCTGATCCAAACTCGCCTTTTCATTTTTCCCCGTATGCGGCAGAGGCGTTCATGTCCATCTTGACATTTCACCAAAACACGGTCAAAACCAAGAAGTTTTATGGCTATACCTAACACGTCTCCTGGAGCAGGCATAACCGCGTTACTTAGTTCTTCTTCACTTAAGACCTTCTTCTTACCCAAGGAGCCACCTTCTCGGAATAAAGAGGTAGCTTGCTATTTATATTTCACCGTTAACTGCGCCTACCGAAGATGCGTCTCTGCCCGCAACCTCTGCCGTTTCAACGTGCTTCAAAGTAGTTCTCATACTCTTTTAATCCCTGCAGAAAAACTTCATTTACTCACATGCCCGAAGTGCTCAATATCGCACTCTTGCGCTACTCTATCTCTCCAAATATTGAAGAACAATGAGCCATAAAACATAATTACAAAGAAACTTCTTTTCCCTCCAAGTCTTTGTTGCTCTTGTTGCTAGCTATTTTACCAGTAAGAAGTTCCGTAAACTTCTGGGTTCGCCATGATTACTATATCGAAGATGTCGATTTTTCCATCCTGATTAAAGTCTAGCAACGGATTATATCCTGGCCCTCCTAATTCGGAGCCATAGGCCCCTGCTACAGAAACTATGTCGAATATGTCGATGTCTCCATCGCCGTCTACATCGGGGGGCCACCAGATTATTGTGACTGTTCCGTCGATGTAAACGTTATCAGAAGTGTCTACCTCCCCAGCAACAACATCGGCTTCAGCCCAAATCGTAACGTTTTCAACCATAGGCTCTTCTGGCCAGGGAGGTGGAAAGACCATTATCCAGACATCAGGGAATACACGCCATTCGAATGTCAGAGTTCCGCTTAGACCCTGCCCCAAGTCAACAACCCTCACAGTTTGAATAGTGAGATTCCCAGCATACACAGCTAAGTCAAACGTTTCATTGCCAGTCCCCTGGTTTTCAACGGTAACGTTAATGTGAATATCAATAGCAGGCACAACAAATGTTGGCCATGCTGTAACGCTGGAAACAGCCACATCGTGGACTTCGGAACTTTCAGCAGTGCGTGTCTGAAAGCCAAAAAACGATAGGAAAACCAAGACTGCCAGCAAGGCTGTGAACAGTGTTCGCCTCACGCCATAACCTCTCATAAAAACTTGTAAATAATAATATTGTATTGTAGATATTTATGCTTTTTTCTTCTAAAAGAATCCTATACATGGAATTATTCATTCCTTGGTTTTTATTCTTATCATACGAGTACACATGTAAAGACGCAAAAACAAAGATGCCTAGGGTTAAATACAAGAATTGGTGTTTTGTTGCTTAAATGTTGCTTGAATGTACTCTACAATTTCACGATTTGGGCGTGAGGAACACCGTCAATTTCTAGGACGGCATCTGGGTGCACTAGGCCCTTTTCTATTGCTTTTTTCACAATTCTTTGTCCAACCATGTTGACTATAGTTGATTTTTGGATTAAGTCTACGGCTTCTTCTAGGGTGACTAGGGAGCCTTTGTAGAATTTTTCGTGGACGTGAAAGGTTACTTTTCCTTGTTTTAAGGTTTTACCTAATATGTCGGCGTCGCATATTGCCAGTAGGACGCATTTACCCCATTTCCGTAGGTTTATGTAGACGCCCAACGAACTTTCGCTTCTATGGGCTTAGACGGCTTTGACCGATGATTTCGCACCGCAAGCCTCACATACTAAAAAGAAGAGACGTCTCTCTTTTACGATTTTCGTATCTGGACGTTTACAAACAGGGCAAATAACGAAGTTTTCAGTGTAAATGCCAACTAAACGTTCAAGTGTGTTGTGGGGAAACTTGCCTTGAAAGGTGGCTCTTGTCTCTTCCAAAGTGCCAGCTGTTGCCATTTCATTCGTCAAGAATTTCATTAAATGACGTGGTTCACGATTCAACATGTCAGCGATTTCCTTAAAGTTGTGAATGTATGTGCGCATGCCTATAACAGAAGAACGCACTCTAGGAATCTCGAAGCGTTCCCCAGTGCCCTTTTCTTGTGGAAGTTGAGATTGAGCACGCTTTAAAAGTTCTTCATAGCTTTTCATTATCATGCTCCACGTCCAATTGCTTAAAGAGAAGAAACGAGATTTAAAAGCTTTTAACAATCTTCAAGTCAATAACTTCAATTGGAAGGCGCATCTTATGGGTCACGTCTACCTTTATACAGGCACTGGCGCAGGAAAAACAACTAACGCGCTTGGCTTAGCTTTACGCTCCGTAGGCCATCGCCACACAGTCGTCATAATTCAGTTCATGAAATGGTGGAAAAACACAGGAGAATACAAGATAAAAGCTATGCTTAAGCCGTACTACGAAATATACCAGTTCGGCCGTGAGGGATGGCATGGGCTTGACAATTTAGATGAAAGAGACAGAAAACTGGCGAAGAAAGGGCTTGCTTTCGCCAAGAAAGTTGTTGATAAAAAGAAGCCCCATCTGCTTGTCCTAGATGAAATAAACTTGGCGATTTATTGCAAACTATTGAATGTTGAAGAAGTTATCGCTTTCCTTGATTCTTTGCCAAAGAAGACAGATGTTGTTCTAACTGGGCGATTTGCGCCAAGAGAGTTGTTTGATAGGGCAGATTTTGTCAACGAAATTCTAGACATTAAATATCCTGAAGAGTCAATTTCTACGGAGGGCATCCAGTACTGAAGAGAGAGCATATCACGGAGGACCTTACGCCTATTTTCACCCCTCGAGACTTCCTACAATATGTGGCCTCTGTAAGAAACATGGACATAGAAACATTTGAAATACCTCCCCGAATGGTTATGGTCTATCAACGCCGCCACTTTGACTTTGCAAATCAGCTTATCGACGGCAAACCCGTCGAATGGTGGTGGTATGGCGACAGATTACGTATGCATGTTGGCTCTTTCAAGAACGTCAAAATCGTCGTATTAATGAACTTCATTGGGTCTCCAGCCGCAGCAATGGTCTTCGAAGAGTTAATTGCATGTGGTGCCAGAAAGGTTTTTGAAGTTGGAATTTCAGGAGGGATACAACCTTTTTTAAACCCAGGCGATGTAATTGTTGCTACTGAAGCAGTGTGTGACGAAGGCACTACACTGCAATATTTCCCAAACCAACGGAGATTAGCGACTTCTCCTACTTTAAAGCGGTGTTTAATCGAGGTTTTAAACAAGAATCGTATTCCACATCAAGTGGGAGTAGTTTTGACTACGGACGGTGTCTACAGAGAAACAAAAGCTAAGCTTGCAAAGTTTCGAAGAATTGGTGTTTTAGCGATTAACATGGAAACATCTGCTCTCTATGCAGTTGCGAAATATCGAGGCATAGAAATAGCTTCCACACACGTAATTTCCGACCTTCTAACCGAGTCTGGATGGCAACCCGCTTTCGGCGAAAAGCAGGTTTTGAGTAACACGAAAACTCTGTTAAAGTCGACTATGGAAGCCCTTTCAAAAGCTTAAAGACATAGTTTCAAGAATCCTTATTTCTCGCTTGCTGGTGTAAACTCTTGATCCAGTCCTATACGCATCCGTATATTCCAAACTCGAAATCAGAAATCAAAGAGGCCATGATGAAGGAAATCGGCATAGAAAGCATCGACGAGTTGTACAAAGACGTCCCAGAGCGATTTATGCTAAAACGCAGGTTAAACCTGCCCAGTCCAACATCGGAATATGAAGTTAAACGCCATGTGGAGGCACTATTAGCTAAGAACAAAACAAGCCGAGACATGCCTGTCTTCTTAGGTGCCGGATGCTGGCCGCACTACGTACCCGCAGCGGTCGAAAACATCATCCAGCGAACTGAACTCCTCACCTCCTATACACCTTATCAACCAGAGATTTCCCAAGGTGTGCTTCAACTGCTCTTCGAATATCAAAGTATGATATGCGAACTAACTGGAATGGATGTGGCTAACAGTTCTTTATATGATTGGGCTTCAGCGTTAGGGGAAGCTATGCGAATGACTATGCGTTTAACTGGTCGCAGAGAAATTCTAGTTCCCACAATTATTCATCCTGAGCGCTTTGCCACACTGAAAACGTACATTGAACCTGCAGGAATGTACGTTCGAAAAGTGGACTACGAAAGGACAACGGGACAGTTGAGCCTAGAAGACTTAGAGACAAAGATTTCTGACAAAACTGCAGCTGTTTACATAGAAAATCCTTCTTACTTGGGTTTCGTTGAAACAAGAGGTGACCAAGCTGCGAAAATTGCTCATGAGCATGGAGCTTTGTTTGTTGTTGGTGTTGACCCCATTTCACTTGGTGTTTTAAAGCCCCCTGGAAATTATGGTGCAGATATTGTTATTGGAGAAGGACAGCCTCTCGGAAATCCTATGAACTTCGGCGGTCCTTTGCTAGGGGTTTTTGCTTGTCGAGCCGAAATGCCGATGATTCGGCAGATGCCTGGGCGGATTATTGGCATGACGACCACCCAAGACGGTAGCAACAGAGGATTCTGTATGGTATTACAAACTCGTGAGCAACATATTCGGCGACAAAAAGCCACATCTAACATCTGCACTAACGAATCCTTATGTGCTGTAGCTTCCGCAGTTTACTTAGCACTGCTTGGACCGAAAGGTTTGAAAGAGCTAGGTGAAGCTATCATGCTTAAGGCACATTACACAGTAAAACGTTTATCAGAAATTGAAGGCATCAAAACACCCGTCTTTCAATCCTCCCATTTTCAGGAGTTCACTGTAAACTTTGTTCAAAGACGCGTTAGCGACGTACATGAAAGATTGCTAAAACGCAACGTTCATGGCGGAAAGGATGTCTCAAAAGAGTTTCCAGAACTTGGTGAAACGGCGCTTTACTGTGTCACAGAGATACACTCAAAAGCAGACATTGACTCTCTGGCAGATGCTTTGGAAGAAATTCTACGGAGAGGTGAAAGTTGATGAGAGATTTCAAGCAGGCACGATGGAACGAACCTGTTGTCTTCGAGCTTGGACAACATGATCGAAGAGGACATATTCTGCCTAAAGTAGAAGCTTCTATTAGACAAAGGGTAAACGACCTACAGGACCTATTGCCCAAAAAGATGCAACGCAAATTGCCTCCAGAATTGCCCCAACTATCGGAAGTTGAGGTTATTCGCCACTTCACCAGACTTTCTCAGATGAACTATGGGGTTGATTTGGGGCTCTATCCTCTTGGAAGTTGCACGATGAAGTATAATCCAAAAATCAACGACTTTTTAGCTAGCTTGTCTTCTTTAACGCAGCTCCATCCATACCAAGACGAAAGGACCGTACAGGGCATACTTGAAATTCTTTATAAACTAAGCAAGTGGCTGGCCGAAATCACAGGTACCTACGAAGTTTCTCTTCAACCTGCAGCAGGAGCACAAGGCGAATTTTTAGGCGCCCTTATAATGCGGGCTTTCCACAAGGTTAATGGAAACCTCTCTAAACGAACAGAACTTATAATACCCGACTCTGCCCACGGAACTAACCCTGCAAGCGCCACAATGGCTGGCTTTGACGTAATAATCGTTCCTTCCGACAAAACTGGCTGCTTAAAGATTGAAGCCTTAAAAACTGTAGTTTCAAACCGAACGGCTGGTCTGATGCTTACTAATCCAAACACGTTAGGCATCTTTGAAGAAAAAATTGAAGAAATAGCAGATGTAGTTCATGACGCCGGTGGACTGCTTTACTACGACGGTGCAAACCTCAACGCAATTCTCGGGAAGGCTAGACCTGGCGACATGGGCTTCGACATTGTCCACATAAACATTCACAAAACCTTCGGCACACCTCACGGTGGAGGAGGCCCAGGTGCGGGGCCTATAGGCGTGTCTGAAGAGTTAGAAAAGTTTCTTCCTGTCCCACGAATAGTTTTTGACGGTGAAAGTTATCACCTAGATTATAACAGACCCCACAGTGTTGGCAAGATTAGAAGTTTCTACGGGAACGTGGCAGTTCTCCTCAAAGCCTACGCTTACATACTGAGTTTAGGCGCGGAAGGATTAAAGGAAGCAGCAGAGATTTCGGTGTTAAACTCCAACTACCTCGTTAAAAAAATAAAGGAAATCGGTGCATACGAACTGCCCTACGATGCAAAAAGACCGAGAAAACATGAAAGCGTATTCAGCACCAGACCTCTTCGGAAAGAAAGAGGCGTAAGAGCCATTGACGTTTCCAAACGTCTCCTTGACTATGGGATTCATGCACCTACCATTTATTTTCCGTCGATTGTAGACGAGGCTTTGATGATTGAGCCGACTGAATCTTTTGAGAAAGAGGAGCTTGACCGCTTCGTTGAAGCCATGCGGAAGATTGCTGAAGAAGTAAAAACTGATCCAGAACTGGTTTTGAAGGCCCCCCAAAACACTGCGGTAACACGATTGGACGAGGTGAAAGCTTCGCTTTCAAGAACCATGGTGTTAAGCTGGAAAATGTATAGGAGGAAAACAGCAAACTGCTAACATAATCCAAAAAAAAGAGTCATAAAGAGACAATCTTATTAGATAGAAACAACTTTTACTCAACCAAAAATTAAGTAGGAATACGATTTGACGCATTTGAAAGGCAAAGTCCGTGAAGCAGTTGGTAAGGTTCAAGATCCAGAGACGGGGTTAACGTTTGCTCAGATGAACATGATAACCAATGTAGAAGAGCGTGAACCAGGTGTGTTCAAAATAGACTTCGTGCCCACCAGTCCTTTCTGTCCAATAGCCTTCAAACTAGCTGCAGACATCAAAGCCGCTGCATTAGCGGTAAAAGGAGTCAAGAAAGCCCTCGTTTATTGCCACGGGCACACAATGGAAGAGGCCATTAACAAAAGTGTCAACAAATAATAAATTTTTTTAGAAAGGCGTAAGCCACGGTTGAAACGTTTAAATTCACAATCTTCCAGTGTCTCAGCCAAAAGAGTATAAAGTGAAGCTTTGAAGAAAAAATTGGGGGGGAAGGGAAGGAGAAAGGAGAAGCCAAGATTGTTATCTTGCAGTTGTATGTTGTTAATTCCCCCCCGTATTATAGCAAGAGGATGTCAGTTATACTTAAGTTTTGACTTTTCTGGTAAGGTTTATCTTACATTTCATGCATGATTATGCAAAGGCGATGTCTACTATGAAAATTTCGGTGTGGTTGTTCACAACTTTACGGGAGTTAGCAGGCAAAAGAGAAGAGACCATTGAGTTCAGTGCTAGAACCGTCACCGTCAATGATGTTCTGGAAGAGTTGGTGAAGCGGCATGGAAAAGAGTTCAAAGATTACTTATATGACAAAGAAAAAAAGGTACGAGGACATTTACAGTTTCTTGTAAATGGGAGAAGTGTGAGCTTGTTGGAAGATTTGGAGACACAGCTGAAGGAAGGAGACCGACTTGTGATCATTCCACCTGTAGGTGGCGGGTAAACTCGTTTCTAATGTTGTCTATGACGTTAGTTTTCATTATTGTTTGCGCAGTAGCTTTTGCCTATTATGATTTTTGAATCTTTTATTGAAAAAGGAATCTCGTCAATTCTATCTATTATGTTCGTTGAAACGTTTGTTTCGAGTTTTCTGAATCCTAACTTTTTTGCCCGTTTTGCGCATTTGATGAGAAGTTGAGACGTTTGTGATAGGTCTTTAGTCCATACTAGAAGAGTGCATGTTGATTCTTGGAGTGGGCGGGTATCAATTCGGTATGCAGCCTCATACTCTGATACGAAACCTTCTTCCCAGATAAGTGAAGAAGGCAAAAGCAGAATTTCCATCGCCTCTGTAACCATTGAGTAAAAGAGTTATTGTATCTTCCGTAAACCATATGCATTTCTCTTAGAACTTCGAAAGGATTTAGCGCGGCTATATTAATTTTTGTGTCGCATGTTGATGAAAAATTTTTCATCAACCTCACATTTAAGGAGCGAACCAAGTAAACGAACAATTTATTTTTATATTTAATTTTTGTTAGGATAGAAGGTGCATTATGTTAGTAGAGATAGATACAAAAATAAAGGAAGTGGAGAAAACACTTAAGCAACTTGATTATGTTACATGGAATGTTTCAGCAAAAGAATTCCACGATTATATGACTGGTGAGATTTTTTCTGAAGACATCACTACTTTGCAGGATGTTCTTGATAGTAAGTTCTTGATGCTACATGAAATTGTGGAAATCAGTGAGCTTAAAAAGATGGGAAGAACAATTAACAAGCAGACAATTATGAAAACTCCGAAAACGACGATTTATGAGGCCCATTTTACTGCGATGGAATACGAGTTAAACTACGCATTACTTAGAAGAGAATATTCTTGGATAAGAGAAAGATTGAAGCAACACAAACTTGTTTTGATAGACGACCCGTGTCTACCAGAGAAACTGAAACCTCGAGGCGAAGCAATATTTGAAAGATTTAGCAAGTTAATAAGAAAATATACCAAGTAAGCTCGTCATTAAATATACGTGAAAGTGTTTAACCCCATGTAGAGCAAATACTTGTTTAGAGAAATGTTAATAGCAATGCAACCTAATAATTATAGAAGGAGAAAAAAGGGATACTAAACTTGGGTTTACGTAACCTACTGAAAAAAAGAAGCACGGAAATGGGACCTATTCTCCGCAGGTTCTTTACAAATACTTTGTTTGACTCAACTTTCATGCTGTTAGGCATTATAATCGGGTCAGCCTTCACTGCAAATCCAGACTTGCGTTTAATCTTAGGTACTATGGTGGCCACCAGCATCGCCTTAGGAATATCGACAGGCGTTAGCGTTTACGAATCTGAAACTTTAGAGCGGGAAAGAAGAGTTGTAGAACTTGAGAAGGCTTTGTTCAGGGAATTAGATAACACAATGATTACTGAGAACCACAAAGCCTCTGCAGTAATAATTTCTGTTGTCAACTTCTTTACACCTCTCATGTGCTGTGCTATTGTAATTATTCCTTTAGTTCTCGCGGCATTTAATATGCTTAATATAGCTACAGCCTCTTGGATTTCCATAAGTTTAGCACTTGGCATCCTTTTCATAGCTGGATCTTACTTAGGAAGGCTAGGCAAAAGAAACCCTCTCTTAAAGGGGATGAGAATGGTAGCGTTTGGTGCTGCAGCCTTTGCCATAGGCTTTTTGATTCAAGCCTTAATCTAAAAGCTTTTCCTATTTTTCTATTAAAATAAAAGGGCTAGTGAGAAGTTGTCTAAGCAAGTTCTGTTTTGGCTACGCTTATTTCATCTACGCCTCTTATGGAAACACCATACTTTTCCATTACTTCCGTAACTGCATCATGGTCTATTCGCGGCCCCTTCACCGTCAATTTGATTGTTTCGGTTTTAGAGTCCACCTCGCTTACGATTATGTCCACTCCCTCTACGCCGCTAACAGAGCCTAATGCCTTCGCCAGCTCTATAATAGATGTCTCACGGGGTTTAAGCGCGTCCAACAGAAGTCGTTTAACGGCCACACTCATTGGACATCATTTATAGTTTACATGCCTACGTTTTAAACTTTTACTTCTCATCAAAGGAGGGCATTAGCTTGCTGTGCTTAATTCTGAGCTGATGGTTTGGCTTCCGGTTTGTACAATTTCTTTTCGTAAGCATATTTCGGCTTTAGCTTAATTTTATAGAGTGCTGCTTTTCTTCGTTCCACATTTCTAGCTCTCGCCACAGCTCTTGCGATTCGTGTCTTCGAAGGCCTCTTGGGTTTCCAAGGTTTTATAGGAACAGGGATGAAGGCTTTCTGGGATGTTTTAGTTTTTCTACGCCTTCTTCTAAGCATTGGAGATCGTTCTTCGCTTATTAACTTCCTAAAAGTAACGGTACGCTCCTTTAAGTCGACACTTTGAACCTTCCAACCAGCACTTGTCCATGCATAGCCTTGAGAGGTTATTTCGTTATTGTTCCACCACTCTTCGCTCCGCAGAGCGCCAAAAGGCAAATTGTTATTAATTATTCCTTCAATTTTGGAGAAAGTTAGCGTAACTAGGCTTGTGAATTGCCCTCGCCTCCACAAGTACTCTCTTAGAGGACTGTACTTCGAACTGGTACGCCGAGGCGCAACGATTCTCCTTGCACAATTCAAACATATCAAGTCTCTTTGTTCATTCCACAAATTCACGGTCATGCAACTTCTACAGTAAAGTTTTCTACATTTAGGACAACGCCTTAACGAATAAAAGAATAACACTCTACCGCAAAGGCCGCACTCGTCTTTCATATAAAAGACATTATTAGATACTTATTGAAAAATCTGCTGATACTATATCTGTTTCCACGAGCATAATAAAGCTAGAACAGCCAACTTTCCTTGCACACAAATACATTTATGAAGTCCTAGCTTGAAGAAGCTGAAGTGGATTCCAATAGCCTTTTCTTGCCAGCTCAAGGCTTTGTGAAAGTGTAAGCATGATGCCAACTTCGTTAGGATTTTTGTCTTTCCATTCATTAACATGCTCAGAAGAGCTGAAGAAGTTGATGTAAGGACAAAGACATGCACGACATGGGCCGTCCCCTTCTTTACCTGCTCCCAACCACATTACTACCGATGAAGGCTCTGCGGAGTTAATGGTTCCTTCAGATAGCCTTATTCTTATTGGTTCACCGCAATGGAAGCATTTAGAGTCAATCTGTATTTGGTGGAAAAAGTCTTCAACCAAAGCGTCAAGAGCACAAGCTACAAAAACTCCTCTTCCGTCGGGAAGTACAACTTTATGTCGAGTTTTATAGTCTACGCTGCCGAAAATCTTTTCACCTTTACAAATTGCTTGAAAATGTGCTCTCAGCCGTGGTTCCTTTAAACACTTTATTATGTATTCTTGTACAAGGTCACCAAGCTCGCCTAAAGTCATTGGACTACGGCTCAATCTAAGCGATGTTTGAAGCCTTTCTCTAAGATTCGCAGGAATATGAACAGAGTAGAGGCTATTAGACATATAACCAGAAAGAAGATTAACAACATCTTTCTAAAATTTCTTCTGCTCCAATTTGAGACTAGTTAGGTTTACTTAATCTTAGACACGCTCCCATAAGGATTTTATTTTATTTCTTGTATCCTAAGGCTATTCGAGAAAATCCTGAAGACGAGAATTTAAGATGCACTTGTTCAAACTTTACCTGTAAAAGTTTTATGAGTTATTACCTCATCACATTAGGCTAAATTGTTGAAGATTAGCCTATAGAAGGTGTACATAATGGGAAGTCGTTTTATTTTCAGTAGGGCATCAAGGTTAATCAATGAATGGGAGAAAGGCGACTCATGAAAAAGACACAACTTGTGATTTTAGGTGCGGGATACGGAGGGTTGCATACTGCCTTAAAACTTGAACGCTTTTTAAAAAACAGAAAAAGTTCTAAAATATTACTTATCGACCAAAACGATTACCACCAGTTAAA
>JBHIEO010000023.1:0-13668 GCA_046760665.1 Bathyarchaeia archaeon | reverse complement strand
CACTTGAGCCATCAATAGTAATTCTCTAATTTTTTGGGCGGTTTCAGGGATTTCAGCTTGATAGGCGTCTTCTATGGCTTTGACGGATGCCATAATGTGCGCTGTGGAGCAAATCCCACAGATTCTCGAGATTATGAAGGGTAAGTGGTCAGATTCCATCCCGCGGAGAAATTGTTCGAAGCCTCTAATCTCCGTGGCGTGAAAGTGGGCGTCAGATACATTGCCAAATTCGTCAAGCCAAATAGTTACCTTGCCATGGCCTTCAATACGCGTCGTAGGTGTAATCGTTATCTCTCTCGGCATGACATTTGTCATATGACCCTATCCATGGCTTTAAACCGCTCCAAGGTTTTGGAGAAAATGAAGGCGTGAAAAACGAAAGGATTCGCATACAACTCTCTCCTAACTTCCTCAGCCAATATTCCAGTCCTCCTAGAAGTGACATTTACCAAGAGTTGGAACAAATCCATAGACCGGTAAAGCAACGGGTCAGGTGGACCACGACAGCCAAAACAAGTAAATCCAACTTTTGGGCATGGAGCACCACAGCCGCGACGCGTTAAAGAACCTAGGCAGATGAAACCTTGACTTAGGAGACAGATTTTCGGTTCCGCTTTTTTTCATATGTTCCGTAGAGTCTTCCTGGTTTGACTGGAAGTATCTTTCTGGAACATTCGAGGCACACCACTTCTTTAACTCGTTCAGGTTTTTCGCCTTTAACAATAGTTCTAAAAGTTTTTATTATTCGGTTAGGCATTGGCGGACAGCCTGGTACATAGTAGTCGACGTCAACGAAAGTGCATATGGGATACATCATGTCTTTTAGAACTGGAAGAATGGAGGGAGTTTTAGGAAATTTTTGTTCAAGAATTTTCTTTAAGGACAAACGGTTACCGAGGCTTGTTATACCTCCATGGGTCGCACATATACCTAATGCAACGAGTATGGTGGATTTTGCCCTTATTTCTCGGAGTAGTTCCTCATCTGCCTCTGTTCTAACTCCTCCTTCGACAATTGCTAAATCAACCCTTGAGATTTCTCTTGTATCCACAAAAGTTGGCGAATACACAACTTCAACATCTTTCGTCAAAAAGTTGTGGAGGTCTTCGCCGCCGCTTAGAAAAGATAAGAAACAACCAGCGCAACAAGTTAAGGAAACCATGCAAACTTTCAACTAAACAACTCCCGATTTCTCGTCTTTGTTTTCAATAAGCCATTTTGGCTTTCCCTTAAGATAGTCAGTTAAGAATTTTGCAAAGTTTTGATTGCGTGAATATGTTGGAAGAATTTCTTCATTGACCAGAATTTTTAGTTTCTTTGCAACAGCCTTAGAAACAAGGTTCGCCATACCAGCGTTTCTTCCTCCATCCTTCAACTTAGACTTCAGCAACTTCACTACATCAGTATATTTTCGCCTCATTTCTACTACCCATCGTCCTTCCTCTATTCGAGGACCTGACAACGTGCGCGTAGAATCTAGATGTTTTTGAAGGAACCTTTCGCATTCCCCTTTCTTCTCTAAAGGTGGTCCGAGATGCTTTTTTAAAGGCGGCAGGCAACGTTGCTCCACTTCTAGAACAAACACATTTAGGCTTTTTTCATCGCTCCACGCAGCGTCGCGAATAACTCTAAAGTCGTGTTGTTCGACAAGTTTTCGAAGTGATCTCTGCGACTTGTAAAGCTGTCCCCAAAGAATGTCGGGAACAGTTTTCACACTCCCAAACACTATGAAGACGAGGCTTGAGCCACGATTTCTCACTGCTTGCAATAGCTCTTTTGGGTTGAAAGGCTTTGTTTTTGAAGAATAAAAGAATTTCAAGGCTGGCTTATTTAAAAGGGTTCTTGACGCAGCAACAAATTCGTCTAGCCTCTCTTTTCTTACCGCTGACGCCACATTCCTTCTCTTGTCGACAGGGTCAACTATGACCAAAGGTTCTTCAAAAAGGAGTTTCAGTTCGTCTTCTCTTCCCTTATAGCAACTTTCGTAATCAATGAATGTTGGAGCCTTCCAGTTGCTTGCAGCCTTTAGGACTTGAAGAAAGGAGCCGTAAAAGAGGACAAGAAGTTCACAGAGATATCCGCTGAAGCCGCCTACTTTAATTTCGGCGCCATAAATACCGATACCCTTCATAAATCGTTTCAATAGACGAATTTCGCCACAAAGTTTTTCATTCAACAAAGGTTTCACGTAATTGGTGTGAAAGAAGGTGCGGTCTGTGGCACTTTTCCATTTGCCCTTTTTTACTCGATAGCATGGAACAATATTGACTCGCGTCTCTTTCCCTCGTGTGTGTATTATTGCCTCTAGATAAGGATGTTCCGCAAAACGTTCAATTTGTTTAGCACCTACCGTCGCTTCTTTTGCAACATCTAAATATACGGTGCCAAAAGCTTCTCTGGGCACTGTTAGTGGAACTCGCATGAAAATATCGATGTCTGGCGCTTCTCTTAACCAAGTGTTTTTTGCAACCGAGCCTTCAACGCGTACTTCTACATCCAACCCTGATTTCTGGGCAACCTCTTCTACTTTCTGTTTAAGCTCCTTTGCCAATGCGAGAACATGTTTTTCTTCTTCAAGACTAGGTGTAGTTCTTTTCAGAACTTCTGTCAGTATTCTTTCAAGCTTTGAAGCCATTAGAAACGCCCCTTTTATTTCTCTCCGCAAACTTCTTTTAAAGTTGAGTAAATAGGACCTTTAGGCGTCAAGACGCTTTTCTTAAGCTTCAAACAATCTGCATTTAAAACTCCAAACTCGTAACTTGCCAATTCGTTTATGCAACGAACAAGCTCCACTTTGTTGCGGCCTGTCTTTACTCGAGCAACTGTTATGTGGGGGCTAAAACCTTTTGAGTTTGGCTTAAACCCCAACCGCCGAAGACGGGGCTCCAACTGGTTAAAAATGTCTTCAAGCTTCTCAGCACCTTTTTGAATTCCTGCCCAAACGACACGAGGGTGTCTAAGGGTAGGAAAAGCACCTATTCCTTGAATTTCTACATTGAAGGGCGTAAAAACCACCTGTTCCATTTCGCTATGGATTTTGTTCACCATGTTTGGTTGAATGTTTCCCAGAAAACGCATTGTGATGTGAATATTTTCCACCTTGACTAATTTTAAAGCTGCCCCAGTTTTCGTAAGTCTTTTCTGAGCCTCAGACAACCGCCTTAAAATTTCCTTATTGTTAATGTCAAAGGCAATAAAGCTGCGAATGAGTTCTGGCATCTTAGATCCTTCCATTCATAGTTTCAGTATGCACCATTTATAAGAACTTTTAATTTAAAGGATGATGTGATAGTAGAGCGTACAAATTATGAAGAGCAAAGTGGTTGTTGGAGTTGCGGGGATGCCTGGTGCTGGAAAAGCAACAGTAGTCGAGGTTGCCAAGAAAATGGGCTGCGGGATTGTTATTATGGGTGATGAGGTAAGAGATGAAACTGAGCACCGCGGTTTAGAGCCGACACCAGAAAACGTGGGTAAAGTTATGTTAATATTACGTGAAGAAGTTGGTCCTGCAGTGATAGCGAAACGTTGTGTCCCTAAAATTGAAAAAATGAATAGCAAAGTGGTCGTTGTTGATGGTATTCGCAGCCTCTATGAAGCAGATGAGTTCAAAAAACACTTCCAAAACTTCAAGCTTTTAGCCATTCACTCATCACCTGAAACCCGGTTCAAAAGGCTCTTCAAACGTAAACGAAGCGACGACCCAGCTAGTTGGGAAACTTTTTTGGAACGGGATTGGCGGGAACTCCGTGTTGGACTCGGCAGCGTTATTGCTTCTGCAGATGTGATGATTGTGAACGAAGGAAAAAGAACGGAGCTTAAGAAAAAAGCACAGAAATTGTTGGAAAAAGTGATGAAAAATGGATGAAGTAAACGTGCAGGTAGAGGTTAAAGCTAACCCTACTGAAGACTTGGACAAAGTTAGACAAGCTGTGGAAAACATTTTTGGCAATTTAAAACTTGAAGAGAAACCTCAACACAAAGGCAGCCTGCTTGTAGCTCAAGCTAAAGATACAGAAAGTTTGGTCAAGTTTGGCAATCTTCTGCGCAGAGAACGCATCCGAGACGCTGCACGAGGAATCTTGTTCCAAAGCTTAAGGGGAAACACTATTACCTTTCATTTAAATAAGCAAGTCGCCTACGCAGGTCACATTTCCTTTTGCGAGCCAGTTGCAGAAAGCCCGCTAGGACCAATAAGAGTCCAAATCAAATGCAATAATCCAACAAAACTTATCGATTGGCTTGCACCTAGAACGATGTGAGACGAAAAGGTATAAACTTCAATTGTGCATTTCTATTATTCTCTTTCAAAGGAGCGAAACGAAAGTGAAGATTATTGTATTAGGTGGCGGCGGAGCTATGGGTATGGTGACTGTTCGAGATTTGGCTGAGAGCCCTGAAGTCTCGGAAGTGATTATCGGCGAAGCCAGCTTGAAACAAGCTGAAAAGGTAGCGAAATGGACTGGAAGTGAAAAAGTATCTATACGAGAAGTAAACGTAACCGACCACAAAAGTTTGATTGACGCAATATCAGAGGCTGACGCTATTGCCGACGCAACACCTTACCATCTTAACTTGCGAGTGACCAAAGCAGCAATGGAGACTGGGAAGCCTCTGACGGATTTAGGCGGGGTTTATTACATGACTTTGGAACAGTTGAAACTCGACAAAGAAGCGCAAGGGGCAGGGGTTACGGTAGTTTTGGGTTGTGGTGTGGCGCCAGGAATAGCAGACATTTTGGCGAAGTATGGGGCTGACAAGCTTGACAGTATAGAAGAGGTACACATTCACTATGGTGAGGTAAACCTTGAACCTGCCAAATACAAATGGTCTTTCCGTACCGTGCTGGAGGAATACACAAGAGGACCTGTAGTTTATAGGAACGGAGAGTTCAAGAAATTGCAGCCCTTTTCCGGCAAACATATTTTCGAGTTTCCCCCGCCTATAGGTAAGCGTTCTTGCTGTTATGCATTGTATTCAGGCATAGCTTCGTTGCCGAAAACAGTTGGTAAAGGAGTTAAGGTTGTGGACTGTGCCATGTCTTATGTCGAAGAAGATGAGCAGAGAATCCGTGTTTTGAATGAAATGGGTTTAACTCGAAAAAAACCAATCAAAATAAATGACTTAGAAATTTCGCCACGGGAATTTTTATTGCGATGTGCGCCACCGCCAGACGTTAATGTTAGGGATGCTGCTGGGGTGGTCGTAGAAGTAAGTGGCGAAAAAGACAGCGACAAAACGAAGCATACCTACCGCCTCGTCTACAAACACCATGAAAAATATGGTGTAAGCGCATTGGCCTACCTAACAGGCATGCCCATGTCCATAATAGCCCAAATGTTAGCCAAAGGTGAAATAATGAAGAAAGGTGTTTTGCCTGCTGAATTAGCTGTCGAACCAGAGCCTTTTTTTGTCGAGTTAGCAAAAAGAGGAGTAAAAATCTTAGAAACAAGCCAAACTTCCCATGTAATCTAGTGCTGAAGTGGTTTCATGGCTAAGATCAACGTCGGTTTGTCTATGCTTTTTTGTTTGGGTGAACCATTTTCTAGCCTGTGTCAAAGACTGCAAAATGTGACAGTGAAGTACGTGGAACTGGTTGACGATGGTTGGCATACACTAAGCCAAGAACGAGTTAAGAGGCTTAAGGAAATCAGTGGATCGCAAGACTTGGAATACACGTTGCACGCTCCATTCGCAAACATCAACATCGCTGCACCAATGGAGGATATGCGCAATTTCATTCTTAAACGGCTCGAAAAATCTATGGCCTTTGCACAACAACTTGAATGTCGTCTCATGGTATTTCATCCTGGTTTTCGGACGGGTATAAGTGGTTTCTATCCTGGTATGGACTGGAAGACAAACATTAAATCTGTGCAAAATTTACTTGCACTTTCTAGAAAGAATGAAGTGAGAATTGCAATTGAAAACTGCCCTGAGCCTTATGGGTTCTTGATGAAAAATGCTGAGCAGTTTTCCCGTTTTTTTAACGAACTTAACGAAGACATTGGCTTAGTCTTAGATGTGGGGCATTCTAACATAAATGGTCAAACTCACGCCTTAATAAAAGCCTTCAGCAAAAAGATTATTCACATCCATGCCCACGACAACGATGGAAAAAATGATTTGCATTTAGGAGTCGGCTATGGCACTGTGAATTGGCAACAATTCGCCGAAGACATCAAAAGGATAAGTTTTAAAGGACTCGTAATGGTGGAATCCTACCACAATATAGAAAAAAGCATAGCGGCACTGCAAAAACTTCTCACTTAACATCAAGCAAGGGCAAATTAATTTTCATAAAATCTTCAGCCACATCAACATTTGAAAAGCCTTTCTTAGCTTGGTTTAACAACAAATCAGGCGTTTTATAACGCGCACTAATATGCGTCAAAATCAGCCGCTTCACTTTTGCTTTTTTTGCAGTTTTCACCGCTTGACTAGGTGTAGAATGCCCGTCTTCTTTGGCTCTTTCTGCAAGTTCGTCGTCAAATGTGCAGTCGTGGATAAGAAGGTCAGCATCTTCAGCTAACTCTACCAAAGACTTTGAGGATCTACTGTCTCCTGTGTAGACGACTTTCCTTCCAGGTCTCGGTGGACCAACCACTTTTTCGGGCTGCACAATTCTTCCATTTGGGAGCTTTACGATTGACCCATGCTGAAGCTTTGACCATAATATTCCTTCAGGAACACCTAAGGCTCTGGCTTTTTCTGGATAAAATCTGCCTGGACGCGGCTTTTCAACAAGACTGAACGCAAATGTTGGAGCTACATGGTTTGCCCACGCCGCATATACCTCATATTCTTTCTCTTCGCAGACAAGTCCTTCATCTTCAATTTCGGCTATTTCGAGAGGGAAGGTAAGAGTGAACTGCACAGTTTTTTCGATGGTTTCGATAAATTTTTCCAAGCCTGTTGGTCCGTAGATTTCCAGCTTCCTTGTACGGTCTAAGAGTGACATTGTCTGGATGAGGCCTGGTAAGCCGAGCACATGGTCTCCGTGCATGTGCGTTATGAACACTTTCATTTTCTTGTTAAACCCTAAACCTGCTTTTACCATTTGGCGTTGAACACCTTCGCCACAATCGAAAAGAATCAGCTCGCCTTTCCTCCGTATTGCGATGGCTGGCAGTGACCTCATGTTTGTGGGTACACTGCCTGCCGTTCCAAGGAAAATCACTTGTAGGCTCATCTATATTTTCTCCAATACTGTGATTTCTCTTGTGAGGCTTCTATGCACATAAACAAAATGTGACTGAACATGTTTTAGACCTAACGTTTCCGCCATCTCGCCTATGCAGACCGTTTTGGGAGCAGCTATGCATATACGTTGCTGTTTTGCGATCCTATCGGCGGACATTGCTAAGAAATCTTGGATGATCTGCCTAGTCGTATATCCCATTGTCGATGCAGAACGTCCATACGGTGGGTCTGTAACTATGCAGTCCACCTCCATTAAAGGTAAACGCTTGGCATCTGCAACCGCCAAGCCTTCGTATTCTATGTTGAGAAACCTCAGATTCTGCAGGCTTCCTTGGACCATATGTTTCTTAGCATCAAAACCCAACACTCGGCAACCTAACAAGCCAGCTTCTATGAGAAAGCTGCCAGAGCCGCAGAAGGGGTCTAGAAGCAAATCGCCTTTTTTAGGTCTAGCTAAGTTAACCATACACCTCGCTAGTTTCGCTGGCATGGCTGAAGGGTGAAAAAAGGGACGTTTTCGCGGTCGCCTCTGCATGAAGGGAGTTGGCGATATTTCCTCAAGTTTCAATCCAAAAAGAAAGCTGTTATTTGTTATTGTTCCGAAAAAAGTTTTCTGCGGTTTTTTGAGGTTAACTCTTGTCCCCTTAACCTTGTTTAAAATTAGTTCCCCGATCTTCCGTTCCAAATCCATACCTATCAAATTTCGTCCTGCCTCACCTACCCGTCTAACACGCACAACAAAACTTTCACCATGCTGGACAAGATTACTTAGAGGAACAGACTGCACGGCTTTTACTATTTCTGTAAAAGAAGATTGACAACAAAACAGTTCTTGACAGCAGACCCTAGACAACGCAGCTCTTTCCTTCACAACTTTAACAGCGTCAACTGATGTTTCAAGCCGTAGAACCTGCTGTAGCGTTTGCAACTCTTTAAAAACTATGCCTTCGGTTTCCAGAATTGCCTTCAGTTCTGCGAAAGGCAGTGTTTTGTGTTCACCCGAAAGAAGAAAGAAAAACAGAGGCACTAGGATTTAGGCTCCTTGCTTAATGAGAGCCTGGGCAATTAGAGGTGCCACCGAGACAACGCTTACAGGGCTTGAAACACTGTCGGTACCTATAATGCCATCAGCTCCACTCTGTATTATTTTCTCCCTAGCGTCAGCCATTAAAAGAGGATGGACACAAGCAGCAAACACTCTTGCTGCCCCTTGATTCTTTGCATGGGCAACCGCTTTTATCATTGTCCCACCACTGCTTATGATGTCATCGAAAAAAATTGCAACCTTTCCTTTTACTTTAAGCGGTTTTTCTTCAATGTTGACCTTTCCAGTATGGCGGTCTCTTTGGGTTGGGATATAGTTATACGGTCCCTTAAGTACGTTGGCGGCTTCCTTTGCTGTTGCCAACCCCTTCTTACCCATCGACAGCGAAACTGCACCCTCAAAACCTTGATCTCTAAAATATTTCGCCAACAAAGGGATAGCAGAAAGGTCTTTTACAGGAACTGTAAAGGCTTCTAAAGCCGCAGGATTGTGGGCGTTAACGGTGATGATCTGAGTAACTCCACATGTTTCAAGTATATCGACAACTGTCTTGGCACTGAAGGCCTCGCCGGGAAGGAATACTTTGTCTTGTCGGCTGTACGCAAAGTAAGGCACAACTGCTGTAATTTTTTGGGCTCCTTGATTTTTAGCTGCAGAAGCCATCAAAAAAAGCTGTATCATTCTTTCATCTTGAGGCGGACTTGTAGTTTGAACAATTATAACATCTTCGCTTTGTATACCACATTCAACGCGTATGTAACTTTCACCATCAGGAAATTTCTTAAAAAATAAGGGAACCAACCTAGCTTTCAACTCAACTGCAAGACGACTCGCCAAGTTTTGGCTTGCCGGACCAGGCAGAATTATCATGGATTAGTCTTCCGATACTGCTCCAGCAACTCTTTAGCTCTGTCCATGCGTATTTTGCGTTCCTTCACCATTTGTTCGCTGACAATATCGATAAGTTCATCGGTGGCACCGGCGGCGATTGCTATGTTTCGGGCGTGCAGTCGCATGTGACCACGTTGAATGCCTTCATGTGCCAAAGCACGAAGGGCGCCTAGATTTTGAGCCAAACCCACTGCAGTTATTACTTCGGCAAGTTCGTTTGCAGATTTTACACCTAAAATCTTGAGTGCGATTTTTGCAATGGGGTGAGTTCGCACAGCGCCTCCTATTATGCCAACTGCCATAGGCATTTCAAGCGATCCCACCAAGTCCCCATTCTGATCTTTTTCCCACGATGAAAGTGCTGTGTAATGACCTGTGCGGGCAGCGTAAGCGTGGGCTCCTGCTTCTATGGCGCGATGGTCATTACATGTGGCGAGAATAACTGCGATTATCCCATTTAGAATCCCTTTATTATGGGTTGCTGCACGGTAAGGATCTGCAGCTGCGAAGTGATAAGCTTGAACTATGCCATCTACAACTTCTTCTCCACCCACTGAATCTTTTGGAATAGTTATATATGCCCTTGCCAAGCGCCTAGTTGCTAGGTTGCTAATTATGCGCAAATAAACATGGCCACCAGTTATACGTTCTATCATAGGAGCTACAGCCTCAGCCATAGTGTTTACGGCGTTGGCGCCCATAGCGTCTCTGCAGTCAACGTAAAGCTCAGTTATAAGCATCGAACCTACAGGAGTGTGGATGATTTTTGCTTCTAAATCTTTAGCGCCACCACCTACAGAGACAAGAACAGGGTCTTGTTCGTTGGCTTTCTTAATAATATCTTCTTTGTAAGCGTAGATTGCCATGCGGGCGCGATATGGGTCTTTTATACCTACTACTTGAATTTGCCCTATCATAATGGGCGGCGTGCTAGTGGTATGGAAGCCTCCGCCTTCGCGTGCCATTTTTGCGGCATAACTTGCCGCCGCTACGACTGAAGGTTCTTCTATAGCCATGGGAATCAGGTAGTCTCGTTTGTTTATGAGGAAGTTAACTGCTATACCTAGAGGAACTGGGAAGGCACCGACGACATTTTCTATCATGCGGTCAGCAAGCTCTAAGGGCAGACTACCAGTGCTTTTGAGCAAACTTGTTTCTTCGTCTGTTAAGTCAGCGAAGTTCTTAACAATTCGAAGTCTCTCTTCTAGGGGTAGCTTATAGAAGCCCGTAAATGCAGAAGTTTTACTCATTGTTTGACACTCCAGAACTACCTAACAGTCGAAAAGACATAATAATTTAACTCAAACAAAGGAAAAACTATCGAGGGAGAAACATGCGTCTTGGACAAAGAGAGCAGATCGAAAAATACGCCAAGAACCAAATGGCTAAGCTTGGATTGTATGCTTGGCCCCACGTGAAAAGAGTTGAGCGGTACTGTTTGTTGATCTCGAAATTTGAGGCTGAAAATAAAAGTATAGATTTGGAGGTACTCAGAACGGCAGCGTTACTTCATGATATTGCGAAACATCTTGAAAAAAAGAAAAGTTCCGGAAATCATGGCGAAATTGGTGCTATAATGGCGCACGATTTTTTGAAAACTATTGGTGTTAACGAAGCAAAAATAAGCTTGATCTGTCATGCTATAAGAGTTCATACACACAGAGAAAAACCATTTTCCGTTGAAGCTAAGATTTTACATGACGCAGATTTTCTTGACAAGCTTGGCGCTGTAGGTATAGCCTCAGTTTTTATTAAAGCTTGCTTGACCAATACAACAATTGAGGAAGTAGCAGAGATGTATGACTTAGAAACCCCAAAACCATCCTATGTAGCTAAACATGTTCGTTGGTTGAAAAAACAACACTTCTACACACAAACAGCGGAAAAAATGGCTAAACGAAGAAATGAAATCACTTCACTATTCTTCAAAGCATTGAAAAATGAATTAAATTCCGCGGGCCTTCGCAAACGTAATAAAGTAATTCATTCAAATTGTGTAAAATTTTACGCATGAATAACAATATTCAACCTAAAATCAGCAACGATTACATATGACTATGATATCAGTAAATACGTGATTGAAGGAGATATTATGGAACAACTCTTTTTATACCAGAAAGTCTAATCATTCTCCAAATTTTGCAGTCCTTTCATACATGTAGATTTACAGACTTACAGAGATTTATACTGAGCCTAGGCATTAGGGTAAAAGCTCCTTAAATAGTAAGGGTTTTTGGAGCCAAATAAATTAGGGGGAAGAGGTGAACGCTTACACAAGTCATTTCGTAAATTCTTCAATTTTCCTTTTCACAATTTCGCTAACAAACTTTGCTCTCGCCTTTCCTCGCACCCTCCTCATTACTAAGCCCATGAGAAAACCAAAAGCTTTTTCACCCCGTTCAACTAAAAAACTTCGATTCTCCTCAATTAACTCGTCTACAATCTCTTCAAGTTCACTTTCTGAAAGCATACCCAAACCAAGAGCGACAATCGCCTCAATTACCTTCGCTCCTCTATGCTTCGACAGCCAAACAATTATATCCGAAGCCGCTTCTTTTGCAACTTCTCCTAAGCCAACCCGACGAAACAGCTCCAAAAACTGTTCGTCCGATACATTTCCAACTTCAACTCCCTCACGCTTCAAAGCCTTTAATGTTTCAGTTAAAACAACAGCAACCATGGTAGGCGAAACACCTTTCTCCTTAACAGCTTCTTCAAAAAGCTGACTAAACTCAGAATTAAGAACTTGCCTAGCTAACTTCTTATTTAGCTCGTAGTCTCGCATTAAACGCTGCATCTTCTCTTCAGGCAATTCAGGTAAACGGGTGCGCAAACTTTCAATATAATCTTGTGAAATCTGGATTGGAGGCACGTCAGTTTCAGGATACATGCGAGCAGCACCAGGCCTAGGCCGCATATAGCGAGTTGATCCATCAGGCTTGGCGGCACGAGTTTCCTGCGGCACCTCCTTCAGAGCCTCCCTCGCCCGCTCGTTAACTGCTTTTAAGGCATCAGACGCGTTTTGCAAAATGTCCGCAACAAATACGACAACATCACTCATCTTTGCATTCGTAACACGCCTCAACTCGTCAACTTCTTCTGTAGTGATTCCATACGCTGGTAATTCATCTGTGTGAAAGATGCCGCCTACACGTCCCCAAAACCGAGCTCTGTCCGCCATCTCCGTGCCCAACCTAACACCAGGTGTCAATTCTCTCTTCAAAAGACCTTCAAATTTTGGTAATTTAACAGCAAGAATCGGTTTGTTTTTATTTACTGCAGTACGAATCACCTTGCATTTTGTATTCGCAAAAACCTTTGTAACATCAATAAACTTGTCTTTAATGTCTTCTTCTTTAACGCCGCGCCTTGTCAACTCATCTCTTATTTTTAGGAGATTAAGCTGTCGCTGAACCTCATTCTCAACAACCAAAGAAACAAGCTCAAGCTCCTGCACTCCTTTAATCTCCACAAGAGCGCCATCGCGAATGGAGACGTTTAAGTCTTGCCGTATTGTGCCTAACCCTCTTTTCACCTTGTCTGTTGCTCTCAAAATTCGTCCTACTGCTAAAGCCACTTCTTCCGTTTCCTGTGGCGTGTAGATAACTGGAGCAGTTGCAATCTCCACAAGGGGGATGCAAAGACGGTCAACACGGTATCGGAGAATGTTATTGTTTTCGCTCATTTTTCGAGCTGCATCTTCTTCGAGGCCCACATGTTGAATTGAAACAGTTTTTTCTTTGATTTCAACTTTCCCGTTGAAAGCTACTACGCAGGTGCGTTGGAAGCCCGTGGTGTTAGAGCCGTCGATTACGGTTTTCCGCATGACGTGAATTTCGTCAACAGGATTAGCCTTCAGCATAAGTGAAATAATAAGTGCTGTTTCTAGAGCTTCGCGGTTCAAGTCATGAGGCGGTTCTTCATCCATCTCTACCAAACACGCTGCCTCTCTGTTTCCCTCATATAGAATTTTGACGCCTTTCTGAAACTCAAAAAAAGCAGCGGGGTCAATTTGACCTAGCTCACTTTGCGTTGGACGCAGCCTACGTAAGAAAGTTATTTCCGGTTCATCCTTGAAAAGCTCAGTTCTGCAACCACAAAAAAGCTTCTTTTCAGTGTTTAATTGTTGATGTATTTCTAAGCCGACCTTCAAGCCTATCTTCCTGTAATCAGTGGTCACCAATTATTCCTCACCTTTCTTCAAAGACTGTTCTGTCGGAAATTTCGTTGGCAATATTTTTTGTGAGGAGCTTCTTTGCTTCTTCAGCATCTTTTGTTTGTCCTAGAACCCACATCATTTTAACAAGTGCTGTTTCAGGCAGCATGTCTCCGAGGGGAATTACACCAATTTCTAAAAGGTCTCTGCCAGTGTCGTAAACATTCATGTTTACTCGTCCCCAGATGCATTGAGAGGTCATTGCGACGATGATGTTCTTTGCAACTGCTTTTTTTATAGGGGTAAAACAATGGCTACCTACATGTCCTAAACCCGTTCCCTCTAGAACTATACCTTTAAAGCCGTTGGCAACGTA
>JBHIEO010000022.1:0-14159 GCA_046760665.1 Bathyarchaeia archaeon | reverse complement strand
GGGGCAAATGAGGTTGCCCACGTTTTCGATAAAAAGCAAATTTATTGCCTCAAGATTAGGCCGCTGCAGTGCCTTCTTTACCAGATTCGCGTCAAGGTGGCACTCCTTACCTGTATTTATGGCAACAACTTCAACACCATGGCGTTTAATAATCTCAGCGTCAATTGTTGTAGTTAGGTCTCCTTTGAACGCAGCGATACGATATCGCTTCCTCAGCAGTTTCACGAGTCTTTCAATGAGAGATGTTTTACCTGCTCCTATTGACCCCATCACATCAATCGCTCTGATGCCGTGCTTTTTCAATAGTTCTTTGTTTTCGTAGGCGAGTTGCTGGTTTGCCTTCAAAATATTCTCTTCTAGTTCTATGTCGAAAACTTTTCCTTCATCACTTGTAACAACGTTTTTAACAATTTCTGGCAAACGGGAGAACTCCTAAAAACCTATGCGTTTTGCTCTTCAATTTTTAAAATTTCGTTCCACACTCTAAGCATCTCCTCCGCCTCTTTTCTGTCAATTACTTGAATTGCATAACCCGCGTGCACTAAAACATATTCGTCAACTTTTACCTCTACCAATGCAATGTTCACTTCTCGAAGAACACCCTCTCCAAAATCTACTTCAGCCATGTCACCTTGAACCTTCACAACTCTCGCTGGAATAGCCAAACACATGCCTTATCACCTACCGAAAATCTTTATCCTCCATAAATCAGTTTCTAATTTCTGAAATGGCAGCCCCAAAGGCTTGCCCAAAGGAGATTCCACCATCGCCAGCCGGCACTGCCTCATGGACATAAAATTTAATGTCATTTCCTTCAACGTGCCTTCTTATGGCTGATGTGATATGTTTGTTGTAGGCTACGCCGCCGGAGAATCCTATTGCGTTTATGCCTCTCTTCTGTGCTGCCTCCACAGCGAGTTGAGCTAAGCCCTTGGCTAAATAGGATTGGGCGGAGTATGCCAAATCTGCGGCGGAAAACTTGTCTTTTGCTTCAAAAACAGCACGTATGATGTTACGCGTGTTAAGAACGTCCCCTGTAATTTCTGGTTTTAGATTCAACACGTCACAGCCACCTGTTGCGGTTGACTCCAACTTCATAGCAGGTTCTCCTTGATAAGTCCTTTCACAGCAAATGCCCAAAATCGCTGACACTGCATCTAAGATTCGTCCACAACTTGTAGTGAGAAAGAAATGTTTGCTGTTAAGCTGGTTGATTATTGTTTTCACTTCTTCTTTTCCGTGAGGGAAACGTTTGCTGTTTGCTAGAAGCCAGTCTTCAATGTCTACTACACTACTCAATATGCCTGCTGCCATTCGGAGAGGATAGCGAGTCGCCAAGTCGCCTCCAATCATGGGTTGCTCTTGAAGGTGCCCAGCTCGCTTAAAATCGCCTTTGTTGCAATAGAGAACTTCGCCTCCCCAAGCTTTTCCGTCTGCACCATAACCATAACCGTCGCAAATAATTCCGATGATTTCATCTAAACCGTGTTCTGCCATTAAAGAAAGTGTGTGAGCGTGATGATGTTGAAAGGCCGCGACCGAACAGCCTACTTCGTCTGCTATTTCTTGAGCAATCTTGGTTGTGACAAATTTCGGATGCAAGTCACAAGCCACAGTGTCAATCTCGGCGCTTGTTAACATCATTAAATGATGAACTGTTTTCCTTAAGTATGTAAAAGTTCCAAGGTTTTCTACATCGCCTATGTACTGGGAGATAAAAGCTTTATCACGCCACAGAATACATGACGTAACATTCTCTTCTGCACCGACACCTATTACACACTTGTCAAATGAATTTTTCAAACTGATAGGTGCAGGGGCATACCCTCGCGATCTACGGATGAAACTGGTTTTTCCGTTGTGTAGGCGGACAACTGAGTCGTCGCATCTTTGACTAATCGCTCGGTTGTGAAATAAGAAATAGTCTACTGTAGAGCCAAGCTTTTTCAAAGCTTCAGCGTTGTCTATAACTATTGGCTCATTCGGAGGATTTGCACTAGTCATAACGAAGGCAGGTTCTTTCACCCCATCAAAAAGCATTATGTGCAGTCCTGTATATGGCAATATGACACCGACATTATGTAAGCCTGGGGCGATTAGTTCAGATAAACAATAATTCTCTGCTTTGTTTAGGAGCACGATGGGTTTAGTATATGACAATAACATCTCTGCTTCCTTAGCGCTAACCTTCGCAAAAGTGCGAACGGTGCTTAGGTCTCTTGCCATGATGGCGAAGGGTTTTTGAGCTCTATGTTTTACTTTTCTTAGTCTAAGGATGGGTTCATCTTTCGTTGTAGCCGTTGCTACATGAAAACCGCCGTAGCCTTTAATTGCGAGAACGTAGCCTTCTTCCAGCAAACCTCCAGCTTCACGTATCGGGTTCTTGCATAAGACAGGGTCTCCTTTATTTGTTGTTAAGTATGCTTTTGGTCCGCATTTAGGACAAGCTATTGTTTGAGCGTGGAGCCTTCTGTTAGCGGGGTTGCTGTACTCTTTTTTGCAGAATTTGCACATTTTAAATTCTTGCATGGTAGTGTTTTGTCTGTCGTAGGGTAATTGGCGAATTGTTGTGTAGCGGGGACCACAGTTGGTACAAGTGATGAAGAAATAGTTATGCCTTGGGTTAGTTGGGCTACGGAGTTCTTTTAGGCATTCGTTGCATATGGCGATGTCTGGCGGAATCACTGAGCCTACCAGTTTTTTTGTTTCTGTGCTTCTAAAGATTGTGAAATTGGTGAAGCTTCCTGTTTCTTCAGTGTAGCGTACAAGTATTTTATAGATGTCTGCTAAAGGCGGCTTCTTCTTTTCCAGGTTTCGCAAAAATTTTTTCAAGTGATTTTCCTTGCCTTCCACAACGATTTCTACCCCCGCGTCGCCACAGTTTCTCACATATCCCGCAAGGTTGTTGGCGGTTGCTATACGATAGATGAAAGGGCGAAATCCCACACCCTGGACGATGCCGACTGCCTTGATTTCTGCACGCACTTATTTGGCTTCCTTCTTTGAAGTGCAGTTTTTGAGACCCCAAAAATACTTTGCGCTTTTTCCGAGAAGTGATAAATCGGTAAACAAAAGGCAACCTTTGTAATTGAGAAGATGTTACGTGTTACATGGTGGTTTGAGATGATTGTTGATCTTGGGGATAATTAGGCGAACTGGGGACTTTTTTCCCACGGTATATAAACACGGCAGCAATCCCAACAGCTATTAGGGCAACTGTGATAAGCGCCCAAATCCACCAATATAAGCCTAAAAATGTTGTGGGCCCCTGTTCAATAGCTACGTTAGTGATACAGAAAAAGACGGGCATCCATCTTAGAAGTGTGGTTTCAATTTCCTTCGGATCTGGATTAAAAAATTGAAAAACTCCTCTTTCCCACGAGAAATTTTGGATAGTGCTAGGTTCATATTGAAAAGCGCTGTTGTTTGCGTAGATTTCACATGTAAACGCGAGTGTACTTCTGTTGTTGTACATCCAATCATCCCAAACTCCAGAGGTGGTGAACCATGTTCCCGATTGTTCATATTCACATTCTATTAACTGCGAGAGTTCCTGTGCAATTTCAACAAATGTCTCATTGTGGGGCGGAGAAGCTGTTGTGTATCCCCACGGATAAACGATGTTTTCAGACCCTGAATGGAAACTCACAGCATATTTGAAATCGTGTTGCAAAGCCAAATCTCTAATTGCCTGTGTTTCTGGCTCTGAGAACGGTGCTGCCCCTCGGAAGTCTTCGGCTTTTGGCTCCGAACTTCCGCTTTCACATGTTGCGTTCCATTGAAAACCATAATTCCGGTTTAGATCAACGCCTCCAACCCAGTCTTCGTTTAGTAAGCCGTCTCCATCATCGTCTATACCTTCCCATCGAATGAATATCCAATCGGTGCCATTCCATTGCACAAGGTCTTCAATAAAACCATCCCCATCCTCATCGTCTGGAGGGTCTTCTTCAAACAACCCGTCATTGTCTTCGTCGAAGGGGTGTAGGTTTTTTCTCTGCCACTCGTTAGTCTCGACGGCGTCGAAACCGTCAACATTTAAAGCGACGACAACGTAAATTTCAGTCATGTCAAGCATCTGAGTAACTGTTGAGTTCACACCGTAATTTTCAGCTGCATACACAACAAAGTACAAAGGCAACTCAGCAGCAATGCGTTCACGAGCATGATGATACCCCACAAATAATACTTTAGGCTTAGAATCCCCAACGTTTTCATTTGTCAATCTCACGCAATAAATTGTTCTATTCTGCCAACTCTTGCCAATCGAAAACACGTCCACTACATTAGGATACGTAACATTCAGTCTGAGGAGAATTTCCACTATTTCAGTGTAGTTGTGGTAATGACTCCAATCGACTGACAAATTCTTCGAATCAGATGACAGAACAAAATCAACAGACAACAATGCAGGTATTTCATGAACAGATAGCAACACCAAAACCGAAACAAAAAATATCAAAATAGCCTTTCTAACCATTTTCCTTTCTTCCTTTAATACCAAGATACATGTATATAACTGCTTTATGCCTTATTATACGTGTCAACGATACGTCTCAAATGTTTTTCTCTATTAAACATGCTTTTTTTACTAGTAAATATCCGCCTTGACTTTCCCAGATTTTTACTGTTTCAACTAATTTTATTTTTTTCTTGAAGAATGGGGCGTCTAGAACTAGTGTTTCATATTCGCCGCCTTCGCCTATGAGAGAAATGTGATGCTTGCGGTTAAGGTCCACAAGGGCATTTATAGTGTCTGCGTTTATCTCTTTTCCTAACCAGTTTTTGTCAAAGCCGTGGGCATAGACTCCGGTTATTAACGCTTTGAATTTTAAGGTTACTAGTTCTTTCAGTAGTTTCAGTGGGTTTTCTTTCCAGATGGGTGTAATCGAGGTAAGGTTCAACTCTTTGCAAACTTTTTCAATTCGCTGCTTTTGATATTGAGAAGCTATTGCCCCAGAAACCACACCTTCTATGTCCAATGTGGAAAGCACATGTTTCAAATCTTTCAGTTCCTCTTCTTTAATCCCAGCAGTTTCTTCCTTGACAAAAGGTATGTCTGCTGCTCTTGCAAACAAGTTAGTCAAATGGGCATTTGGATAGTGAAACATCCAGCTGTCTTCTCTTCGCGGCAGCATCGTAACCAAAAAACTTACCTCGTAGCCCTCTTGTAAGGCACGATGAAGTGCCAGAGCCGAATCTTTTCCTCCACTGACTAACACTGCTACACGCATGAAAAGTCGAACCTAACATCTGGTGTAAGGCAGCAGTCACTTTTCAAGTTTTGCCACAGCTTTCCTAAAAATCTCTTTGGTTTCGTTTTTCCATTTTTGAAAGTCCTTTGGCGAAGGAGGATAATTTCTATACCAAGCTTTTATCTCTCTCATAGACTTTGTGGCATTTCTTAGCTTATTGAGCACACCGAGTTTCTTTAATCCTCTAAACGCTCTCTTCACTTTTTCATTGATGGAGAAACGTGCGTCCTCTCCCATGCTTGCCTTTAAAACATCCTCTTCGGTTAAGAGCTTGTACTGCATCCCATAATTAAGTTCCTCGTCGTCCATGTTCTGCAAAAGTATACGAAAGACTTCCAACCCTGCCTGCTTCGCACCATAACTCCTAATATAGTCTACGTTGTAATCCCACAATCCTCCACGACTTACATCACCCTTTTCCAAAGCCTTTGCCGCAGTTTTTCCAGCCAATGCACCACCTATCATCGACGGTCCCATGCCTCCGCCATGAATAGGATTCACTTGGCAAGCTGCATCCCCCACGATTATAATGCCGTTGCCAACCATGTTATCTAGAGGTCTTCGAGTAGGCACGTACCACGCACCCTTATCAACTATTGAAGAATCTTTAAAAAGTGGTTGAGAGAGAATATGCCTGTAAAGTTGCTCTTTTGGATTCGGAAATTTTCCACTCATGGCTATACCTAAACCTACATTTACTTTGCTGCCGCTTTCGGGGAAAATCCAATGGTAACCTCCAGGTGTTATTGTCTGAGTTAAGTAAATTTGACAAAGGTTAGGTTCATTCAGTGGCTGTTTTAGTCGACGTATTTCTCGATAACAGGCTTCCACATCTCTATTGTCCACATGAAGGTCAATTCCAATTTCTGGAGGCAACTTCTTTCGAATGGCTGCAAAGAACCCTGTTGCCTCTACAACTAAAGAGCTTTGTAACACATTTTTTTCCCCAGTTTTCAAGTTTTTCGTAGACACACCGTAGACGAATCCTCGCTTTACTATCGGTTCTAAGACTTGAACTGCATCGTACAAAACGGCGCCTTCATCCACTGCTTCTTTTACGAGTCTTTGCCCGAAACGGTGTCTATTAAGAATGTACCCATACAGCTTTTCGCCTTTGACAACATAACTCGTCTGCTTGTCAGGTGAATATATTCTAACGCCGTCCATTACGCATTCGATTTCGTCACCATCAGGCTCTTTTAAGCCGAGGTTATCAAAATGATGTTTACCTATGGCGTCTCCGCAGATTTTCTTCCCTATGTTTTCCCTATTCTTAATGTCAATTAAGCAAACATTGAGTCCAGCTTTTGCTGCTGTTTTTGCCGCTAAGCATCCTCCCGTTCCGGCGCCAGCAACAACAACGTCAAATTTTTCCAAACTGAACCCTCTCTTCTTTTGCCGATTTGATAACTTCGTAGGAAAAGTTGATAACGTTTTTGCTTTTTGATGCAGTCTTCAAGATGAAAAGATGCTATCTGGTTTGAGGTTTAGAATAGCATTCAGGACAAAAGGCTGTTATTTCTGTGTCACGAATTGGTTGTCCAACGAACAAGCGGTAAAGTTCTTGAGGTGGAACGGTTCTTGTTCGAATATAAATGTAGCCTAGGAGTTTGCCACAATTATTGCATTTTATTTTTTTTAAATTCTAATTCGGTCAAAGCTTATCGAAAAAAATTGTGGAACAAAGATTTAGGCGTTCTGGTCCCTTGAACTACCTTTTTCGAATTCCTTTATTATCTCCTCAACCGTTTTTATTTCGGCGTTGTAAACCTCTTTTAAGTATTTTAATCCTTCAACATGAGCATTTTCTGTAAAAGCTTCAACCCCATCTTCAGCGATCACTATCTTGTAGCCTCGGAAAAAGGCGTCTGCACTAGTATGTCTAACACAAATGTTTGTATGCAACCCCCCCAAAATAACAGTTTTCACACCTTCTCCATTGTAAAGGCTTCTTAGCAAAGGTTCTAAGCCTGTTTCATAAAAACCACTATATGTTCTCTTTTCAACAGTGAAATCTTGCTCCTTAGGAGCCAGTTCTGGGATAACTTCTGCACCTGGAGTGCCTTTTATGGCATGACTTCCCCACTTATGAACAACTTCAGAATCCACGGGATAATGAGCGTCATTAGAATAAACTACAGGAATTCCATATTTTCTAGCTGCCTCCACAAGCTTCCTTAAAGGTTGAATTATCCTACCTGCTCGTTCTGCTCGCAAACCTCCAGTGACAAAGTCATTCAACATATCAATTATTATAACAACTGGCTTTTCCATGTATATTCACACCTATTCCATGAAATTTCCCCCTTATTTCCCTATCGTTTTATAAAGGCATCCAGCGTACTCGAAAAAACAGAGCAGAACCGTTCATCCGCGTTCCAAAAAATAAAAATTATGGAAGGCCGGAGCCGGGATTTGAACCCGGGCGCTAGGCTCCACAGGCCTATAGGCTACCAGGCTACCTCACCCCGGCCACTTTTTATTAATTTCGGCTACAGTTTTACGCTTGTTCATGTTTATTTGTGTTTTCGGAGGAACAGCAAACTGCTCGCCTTGCAAATGTATTAGAAGTCAACTTTTAGTCTGGCTTTGGCCTTTTCTTGGGATGCAGACTCGGTGCTTTAAAGGTTTTTTCGTCCAAAGAAACGTTTGACATAGTAAGGATATCTTTAGTTTTGTGGTATTCTATAGTGATCTTCCATAGCTAGAAGGTGTGGAAAAGATATTTTCAAAATATTTTTATGTTTGGCGTTTAGTATGCATTTTGTTCCCCTCTTGGTTTTTTAGGTGTTTGTGCTTTTTCAAGAGAGGCGCTGCTAGCCCTAATTCATATGCTATTTCATGTGACGCCTCATCATCTTTGTCAAGAAAGCGTGCATGCGGTGTGCCTCTTTTTAGTGAAGGTTTTTAAAAATAACATCTAAAATATTTAAAAAGGATGCTTTAGGTCTGAGTTGTAGGTGTAAGCGCGTTCCAAAGGTAGGATTGTTGCTTCTGCAAATCTAACTCAGCTTCTTCAGTTGTCATGCTTCTTTCTGTGAAGTGGCTCTCGCCTTCTGAATTTTAGAAATAATTATGTAGAGCAATATAAATTGAAGCCTAGGAAGAGGCAAATCGTAAACTCCTTTGGACACGTGTAATTAGTTTAGACAATTTTAGAGATCTTTTAGAAGATTTAGGAACCGGTTTTTCTTTTTGAAGTCTTTGTTCTTTTCTGCTTTCGATATGACATGTTGCACCCAATCTCTTAGTTCAGAATAATAATCTACTTCAGGCGGATGCTTTCTCTCTATTTTGTTGATCCACAATTGCGCTGACTTGCTTAACTGCTTATTTGCTAATTTCAATGTTTTTCACCTCATGTTTTTCAGTAGAATGATCAAGATAAACGGCAAAATGCATGAAAGCCCTTTTGTCAATTTCCTCTACGAAAATTCTACGTTTAACATATTATACTTGGTTACATATTAAGGTATGTCCTCCCACTTCTGTTAAACCTTCAAATGTCCATTCCTTAGTTATTTGATTTGACTTCTTTCGCATAACTATATGATATCGCGCCACTATCAGAATAGAAAATCATTAGGAAGATAAACTTTGGATTAAAATAACAAAACATGTTCAGAAGCAGACTTAAACAACACACCAAAAGGCAACCAGTATCCCCTCTTATAGCCATCAGCTATATATCGATTCCTTCAAAGATGAATCCAGAAGTTGGAACTTAATCTCGTAAAGTTCATCTAAAAACAAGAAATATTTTTCTACTTCCTCATATTCTCGCCTTAGCTTAAGGAACAGTTTTTTCAAAACGGTTGATTTTATAACAATCATTCCTTCTGAACCAAGGAGTTTCTCCAAATAGTCGTAGAATAACTCAGTTCTATCCGCCATTTTCTCTTGTTTCAAACTTGGGATCCTTTCCGCCATTTTGTAAATTAATTTGGATGCAGATTCTCCAAATACTTGAGCAATCGTATTGTATAAGACTTCATCTAACAACTCGTCAAACTCTTTCATCCACGTAATCACCCTTTGATGGCAAGTTTCTAATTAACACACACATCAAGGTTTAGAACTTGTTATAAGGTATTTATGTCATAATCTGATTCGGAACCAGAACTAGAATTAAACAAAAAAATATTATAGAGAAATATTCTATATTAATATGTTTCTAATTGGAGTCTGAGTCTGGATGACCACAAAAATAGTCGAAGAGTTGCGTAAACGAGTAATCAAAAGTTTCTTGGACATCCTAATCCTTGTAGAATTAAAGAAAGGTTGCATAAGCGGTTATGATGTCCTCTCCAGAATTCATAAAAAATATGGCGTCC
Organism: Bathyarchaeia archaeon; assembly: GCA_046760665.1. Classification (GTDB taxonomy): domain Archaea; phylum Thermoproteota; class Bathyarchaeia; order Bathyarchaeales; family SOJC01; genus JBHIEO01. Next base: position 4,570 of record JBHIEO010000022.1, on the reverse strand, counting down.
TAATGAGTTCAGGCACAGTTTACTCCATGCTATACTCTCTAGAAAGAAACGGACTTATAAGAGGCACTTGGAACCAACGAAAACGAGTTTACACACTAACCGAAAAAGGAAAACAAGACATGCAGATTGTCACAAAAGCAAACAAGGAAATTCAAAGCTTTCTAATAAATGTTTCATCACTTTCATAAGACTGCGATAAACACTAAACTCACAAAAGAAAACCAGGTAATTCAGTACTTTTCAGTGTAAAATAGGTATCTCTTATATCATGACTCTGCTCAAATCTTGTAGAGCTTAAAGTACATATATTTACTAGAAATAAAGTAGAGAAATTTTTTTATGTAAGAAAACACAACCCTCTTATTAATAACGAGCTGAGATAGCAAAATGATACCAGTAACCCAAGATTCGTTTTCAGCTAGTTTCTATAAGTATTACTGGTATCGGTATCAATAGGCCCAATTAGCTGAAACTTGATTTTCGCGCGTATCTAAGCTTTTTGGGCTTTTGGAGGTTTATGGTTTATGAAAAAACATGAAAGAAGTTGCAAGCGAATTGTAATCAAATACGGCGGAGCAAGTTTGGCAAATCATACGCTTTTATCCAAAGCAGTTACAACTGTAACAAAAGAAGTGGCAAAAGGCACACAAATTATTGTAGTTGTTTCAGCAATAGGAAAAACAACTGATTTGCTTCTCAACACAGCAAAAAACACCAGCAATGGAAAAGTTGGCAAAAAGGAACTAGACGACATTTTAGCTATGGGCGAAAGAACAAGCATAAGAATTTTCGCTGCAGCTTTAAAGGCGAATGGCATAAAATCTCGCTACTTTGATCCGTTAGATCCAGATTGGCCCATCATAACCGACGCTACCTTCTCAAATGCAAACCCTCTTCTAGAGGAATGTGAAGAACGTATCAAGCGACATGTACTTCCCCTCGTTGAGAACGGCATTATACCAGTCATCGCAGGTTTCGTCGGTAAAACTTTAGACCAAAAAATAACGACTTTAGGAAGAGGGGGAAGCGATGCCACTGCGTTCATTTTAGCTGAGGCATTAGCGGCTGATGAAGTTGTCCTTGTTACGAGTGTGAATGGAATAATGTCAGCTGATCCGAAAATCATTACTAACCCGAGGAAGCTTCGTAGGATTGATGTAAATACCCTCACAGGAATAGCCGATTCAGGGACGAAATTCATCCACAGAAAGGCTTTGAGGTACAAAAGCCCATTAGTAAACGTCAGAGTGATCAACCATAACCAAGATTTAAATTCAACAGGTACACTGATTACTGGCGCCTTATCAACTTACTTAGACGTAGTTTTAGCATGCAAATCTCCGGCCATGTCAATAACTGTAGTGGGTTGCGGGGTTTCTGAAAAACCTGAGATTGTACTAGAGCTTACTAAAACGGTTAAGGCTCACGCATCGCTACTAGGAATGTCATTGAACTACGACTCAATAATTTTGTACGTCTCTGAAAACGGAAACTACAGTTCACTCTTAGAAAAAGTTCACGAAAAAGTTCTAAAACACGACGAGACTATAGCCATGTCAGTTAGAAAAAACCTTGCCTTCCTTAAAGTAAAAGGTGTGGGCTTGGAAGAAACTCCAGGTATTATTGGCAGAATCTCAGAGGTTTTGAGATTCAATGACATAAACATTTTTGGCATCCTCACAATTACTTCCAGCATTCTCCTCTTTGTAGATTGGGATAAGCAAAAAAAGGTTCAAAAACTGATCAGAAAATCTCTATGGAGGAATGAACAATAATAAAAGCGGCAATTTTGGGTGCAACAGGCTCAGTAGGACAAATTTTTGTAAAGCTTTTGGATGGACATCCATGGTTTGAAGTCTCTGTTGTAGCGGCTTCGGAAAGAAGCATGGGGCAAAGATACAAAGAAGCAGTAAACTGGAGGTTGCAGACCAAGATTCCCGAGAAGATTGCTGAGTTAGAAGTTGTAGCTATTGAACCGAAAGCAGTGGATGACGTAGATGTAGTATTCTCTGCATTGCCTGCTAAAGTGGCCGCCAGAACAGAAAAAAGCTTTGCCGAAGCAGGACATTTTGTAGTTAGCAATGCCTCAGCTCACAGAATGGATCAAGATGTGCCTCTCTTGAATCCAGAGGTCAATAATGAACACATCTGCCTCATAGATAAACAACGTAAAAAGAGAAATTGGAGTGGAGCTATTGTAACAAATCCAAACTGTAGCACCACTGTGTTAACTCTTTCATTAAAACCAATATACGATGAATTCGGCATTAATCGGATTATTGTTTCAACGATGCAAGCCCTCTCAGGAGCAGGATATCCAGGCGTAGCCTCCCTTGACATAATAGACAATGTTATCCCTTTCATCCAAAATGAGGAAGAGAAGATGGAAGCAGAAACCTTAAAAATCTTAGGCTCTGCCTTTAAGCCGGCTAGTTTCAAAATTTCAGCAAGCTGCCATAGAGTTCCAACATTAGACGGACACATGGAAGCTGTGTTTGTCGAAACAAAACGTAACGCAGACCCTAAATCCGTCACAATGGTGATGGAAAATTTCTTGGGCGAGCCTCAGAAGCTACTGCTTCCAACAGCGCCTCCTAAACCTATTATTGTCAAGTACGATGAAGATCGCCCACAAACAAGACTTGATCGAATGGAAGGCGGAGGTATGGCTGTTACTGTCGGCAGAGTGCGGAAGGACGCAGCTCTAAAAGGGGTGAAGTACATTGTCTTAGGACACAATACCATAAGGGGTGCTGCTGGGTGCGCGATTCTAAACGCTGAGTATCTGAAAGCCAAGAAGTACATTTAGGAGGTGAACAATATATTGGATTCCGGAAAAAAGAAAAGGCTGAAAAGGATTTTCCGCGATGACCAACGAACTGTCATAGTGCCCATGGATCATGGTGTAACGATAGGTCCAGTTAACGGAATCATAAAAATGCAAGAAACAGTAAATAAACTGCTTGACGGTGAGGTCGATGCTTTTGTGTTGCACAAAGGCATTGCCAAGAACGTTGACACTGGACGAGCGGGGTTAATTGTACACCTATCAGGAAGCACCAAACTTGGCCCAGATGCCAATAACAAAGTTCAGGTATGTTCCGTAGAAGAGGCTTTATCAATCGGTGCAGACGCCGTTTCTGTCCACGTTAACGTCGGCGCACAACAAGAAGACAAGATGCTAACTAAACTAGGAAAAGTTGCAGACGACTGTGACAGATATGGCCTTCCTCTTCTAGCCATGATGTATCCCCGAGGACCAAAAATCCAAAATCAACACGCTGTGGAAGCTGTTGCCCATGTTGCCAGATTAGGCGCAGAGCTAGGGGCCGACATCATAAAAACAAACTACACTGGCGACATAGAAACTTTTGAAAAAGTAATTCGTGGCTGTTGCGTTCCAGTAATCATTGCAGGAGGGCCAAAGGTTGATACAACTAGGGAAATTTTAGAGATGGTGCATAATTCATTAAAAGCTGGCGGGGCAGGAGTTTCCATTGGCAGAAACGTGTTCCAAAACGAGAATCCAACGTTAATGGCCAAATCTCTCTCTGCTATTGTACACCACAAAGAGTCGGTTGACGAAGCTATAAAAATTCTAGGTGGAATAAAGTGAAGCAACTTTGGATGGACATCGAAGAGTTAGCCTTCGCAGACGTCAAAAAAAAGCTTCTTAAGATAGCATCTGAAACATGTGATACTTTGCTTGTAAGAGCCAATGATGTAGAAAAAGCCAAAAAAACTGGTTTAAGGGTAGCTGCTAATTCAGACAATTCCGACATCTTTGTTCTTGAAACTTTTGACGAGAAAAAATTGAAGAAATTAAAAAGGAAAGGGAAACAAGTTGCTGTAAAAGTAACTGTCTTCAAGAGAGAAGACGAAAAAAATGTTGCCAAAGCCGTCGAATGTTCATCCGACTACATAATCCTAAAGTGCCCAAACTGGAAAGTTATCCCTTTAGAGAACGTCATTGCCAAAACCCAACGAAGAACTATATTACTTGCGAAAGTTCGCTGCGCTGAAGACGCTAAATTAGCTTTAGAAACTCTAGAACTTGGCGCTGACGGTGTGGTTTTAGAGAACTCCGACATCTATGAACTGATGAAAACTGCTGCCTTGTTCAAAACGAAGCCTCCCAAAATAAAGTTAACACCCGTTGAAATAGTAAGGTTAAAACCAATCAGAAGTGGGGCTCGAGTCTGCATTGACACCTGCGACCTAATGAAGCCAGGTGAAGGAATTCTATCAGGATGCCAATCTAACGGTCTTTTCTTGATTCAGGCAGAAGTACATCAAAACCCTTTTGTAGAAACACGTCCCTTCAGAGTTAACGCGGGTTCAATAGCACTATACACTCTTTCTTCATTAGACAAAACAAAATACCTTTCAGAATTAAAAGCAGGTGACGAAGTTCTCATAGTTGACAGAGAAGGAAACGTTAGGTTAACGAATATAGGACGGGTAAAGATTGAATGGAGACCGATGATTTTCGTTGAAGCAGAATATGCAGGAAAGAAAATAAAGACTATTGTTCAAAACGCTGAAACTTTGCGATTTGTAGCTAAAAACG
>JBHIEO010000021.1:0-14302 GCA_046760665.1 Bathyarchaeia archaeon | reverse complement strand
AGGAACCATTTCTTCAGCAGATTTTCAAAAGCTTCAATTTTTTGAAGGTTAGTTATATATCTTCTAACTTGTATGCTACTAGTTTGTGTTGTTGGCAGGATAAGGCTTTGAAGAAAAAGAAACGACAAACCGAAGAATTTCGAAATTTAGAGATAAAGAAGATTAGAGGCTTGTTTTCAAAAAAAGGCGTTATTGTACCCGCTAACACTAATTTTGGAACCCTTACTTCCCGTGGTTATGGAACATTAGATAACAAAAAGTTGACTCTTACCATTTATGAAACCTTGTTTCTCCAAAGCAAGGGAATACTTGAAGTAGTCAAAAGGAAATCAGGTAAGGCTTTAGATTTTCAAGAGCTTTTGCATCAGTTCAGGCTTGTGGATGAAAATGTTTGGGTGAAGTATTTGATTTATCGGGATTTGAGAAGCCGTGGCTATGTTGTAAGAGAAGGATTTGGCTTGGGAATAGATTTTCGAGTTTATGAAAAGGGAGAGTATGGAAAAGCAACAGCTAGTTATCTCATTCTCGGGATTCAAGAAGGTAAGCCTATTACAGTGAAAAAGCTGGCTCGTGTACTGAGGCATGTTCAAAGTTTGAAAAAGAAACTAGTGTTAGCGGTTGTGAACCGCCGCGGAGAAATCGTTTATTATACTCTTTCAAAATTAACCATAAAATAAGTGTAGAGGAAATTTTATGCCCAAATTTCAAACTGTTCGAGGAATGCGGGACTTCTTGCCATCAGACACAAAAAAACTGAGGCACGTGGAAGCAGTTGCAAAAGAGACTGCAAGGCTATATGGGTTTGAAGAAATAATTACACCACTCGTAGAGCATTATGATTTGTTGGCAGTGAAATCTGGAAAAGAAATTAAAGCACGTATGTATGCTTTTAACGACTTAGGCGGGCGAAAAATTGCTTTGAGACCGGAATTTACCGCTTCTGTTGCCAGGTTGATGGCGACTATCTTACGGAATGAGCCCAAACCTTTAAGATTGTTTTCAACGGGCACTTTATATCGTTATGATGAGCCTCAGTTTGGTCGCTATCGAGAGTTTTGGCAATCAAATTTCGAAATCATCGGTAGCAATAGACCTGAAGCAGATATGGAAGTGCTTTCTCTTACTAACCATCTTATACAAACACTTGGGCTTCGTAATTATTGGTTCAAAATTGGTCACGTTGGAATTTTGCGTGGACTTTTGTCTGAAGAAGGCATAAAAGACGAACAGCAAAACAGCGTAATGCAGCTTTTAGACGCCAAACGATGGGACGAAGCGCTTAGAACTGTGAAAGAATTTGGCGTGTCAAAGAAAGGAATGAGAGTTTTGAAGAAAGTTTTTGAGGCTAAAGGGAAAAATGCTTCCAAAGTCTTAACACGAGTTAAGAAGAAACTAAAGGAATATGCGAGCTCAGTTGCGGCACTAGAAAACTTTCGGCAAATTATTGAGCTTTGTAAAGAAAGTGGAGTTAAATTTGATATGTCAATCGAAACAGGATTTGCACGCGGTCTAGAATACTATACTGGAATGATTTTTGAAGTATATGTTCCCGAGATGGAGATTTCGTTGGGTGGCGGTGGACGATACAACAGACTCGTCGAACTGTTTGGAGGGGAGCCTACGCCTGCCGTAGGAGTGGCTCATGGGCTAGACCGCATTGCCCTTGCAATGGACAAACAGAAGGTGACTCCAAAGTTCTCTAAACAAATTGTGGCTATAATTCCTATCGGCGAGGAAACTATTCCTAGGGCTATGAAATTGGCGTTGCAACTAAGAAAAGAAGGAGTGGCTGTGGAATTAGAGGTTATGGGACGTACAGTTTCTAGAGCACTACAAGACGCTGACAGAAGAGAAGTTGAGTATGTAGTTATTCTGGGTCCGAAGGAGCTTAAAGAAGGAAAAGTAATGTTGCGAGACATGAAAAACCGTCAACAACGTCTAATCTATATTAAAGACATGTCTAGAGCGGTTTCGAAGAAGGATTAAACGCTAGTAGAGAGCGGTTCAAAAACAGATGTAGTTTTAAGTTTCCTTCTCAACACTCTTAAGAAGAAAACTATTCCAAAAAATGTTACTGCAAACCACATAAGTGTCCCTAGAAAAATATTTGTTGTTAGACAGAGTGATAGGAAGTCTATTTCGGTAAGATAATAACTCGATGACAAACTGAAAACAGTAAAGTAGTAATTAAAATACCAATGAAACAAAATAGGTGCTTGAATTCCATAGTAAAGATATGCTAAAGCAAAGACCACACCGCTCATTGCTGCTTGAGATATTTTTCCCGGCCCCCAACCGCCAAGATAGTGAACGATGCCGAAAAGAAAAGCAGTTAAGAATACCATTAGCCACTCTGCCCAAATCAAGCCACCAAATAAGCCACTTTCACTGATAGTTTTTAGACCAACCTCCTCCTTTGCTCTTTCAGGCTGAAACACGGATAAAATACAGGTCTTTAATCGTTGGATCCAAGTATAATCGGGCTTTGTTCTTTTTCCTACGATAAAGATGTAAGTCATTAGAAAAGTTCCTATTGGAAGTATGCGAAAAAGTATTTCTTCAACAAGTGGAGCTCGTGAATACCGAATAAAGTCCATAAAAGGATCACTTGGGAGTGGAGAACCTGTAGGAAACCCCCATTGAGCTTGTAAGAAGTGTAATATTAGTGTAGCTATCAACAACATGGATGTTATTAGTGGCATAGCAAGCAAGTTGTTGCTGAAAGGATTTCGTTGGACAGTGTCGGAAAGGAAGCGTTGCACTTTGTAAGAAAGACCTTCTCTGTACTGCCAAGCAGTAGCAAAACAAAGGGCAAAGACCCACCAAAGAAACAGAAAATATAATCCAGCGTTTACGGTTATTTCAACGTTTATGATGTGTAGTGGGTAAAGTTTGTATGGGTTTTTGCTGAATTTCAACCCTTCTGCAGTAGAAAACAAAACCAGTATGCCTAGACCCATTGAAAGCAGGTATGTTAGTATGATGAAGAAAGCGATTATCAAAACGATGATGAAAAAGAATCTTTGTAATGTTGCGAATAAATTCAAGTTCATGACAATACACTGTTTGTGGTAAAAAAAGGTCATGTTTCTATTAACCTTAACTCAAGTTGCTAGCAAAGCACTCTATCTAAGACACAGTTTGCCAACTTGTCTACTTCTTCTATATTCTTGTCTACTCTTGAAACATGGTTGAAGGAAACTTTCTCAAAATGCTGCTGAAGTTCATGAACTTTTAACCAAAGCCTCTTTAGTCGAGGTTTTCTAACCTGATATTCGCCATTAAGTTGTTTTACCACCAATTCGCTGTCTAGAAAGCAATCCACAAGACCTCTTGTAAATTCAAGAGCCAGTTTTAGGGCAATTATTAATGCTTCATATTCCGCCTCGTTGTTAGTTCTCTTTCCCAAAAACTTGGAAAACTTTTTTATTACAACTCCATTTTCATCCACTATCTTAACAGCTATGGCTGTTGGCCCAGGGTTTCCCCTTGAAGCTCCATCAGAATATATCTGCAGTTGATTCAAGTTTTTAAACTGCAATTTATCAACCTTGATGAACTATGTTCAATGAAAATTAATAAATGCTTCACGGTCTTCATATCCAGACTAGAAACTCTAAAATCATCCGCAGACTAACAAACACTAAGATAAGTCCAAAAATTCTTCGCAGGTTTTTACTCGAAACATGTTTAGAAACGTAAGCACCTATCTGCGCTCCAGCAATTACTCCAAAGATTAGAAGAAATGCATAACTAAACTCAACACGTTCGTAGTATACTGCTACCGCGAAACCCGAAATTGACGTAAAAACCATGATAAAAACTGAAGTGGCAACTGCTAAATGTATGGGAAAGGAGAGGGCAAAATGTAAAATTGGCACCATGAGGGCACCACCACCGATACCCAACAAGCCTGATGAGACACCTGCAAGGAAACTCAGAGGCAAGCCAAGTTTTATGTCAACAATATATTCGAAAGTTTTTCCGTACGAGTCTATTAGTCGTCGTCTCCAGCCTCTTCTAGGATTTATTTGTAATTTAAAGTTACCTAAGCTGTAATTGAAGATCATTCGGGAGGCTGCATAGAGTAGAAACATGGCAAAAATTAATACCAAAAGTTCTTCTGGAACTATTTCCGCCAAGTACCTTCCTAAGGCAGCGCCGGGTATTGTAGCTGTGGCTAAGAGCAACCCTACTTTGTAATCTATTCTTTTTTGTCTTGCATAGCTGCTTGAGGATGATAGTGCTTTAAAGAATATCATGGCAAGGCTTGTTCCTCCAGCTATGTCGAGAGTAAATTTGGTGCTTAAAGGTAGTAATTTTAAAGCGGGTACAATGAAGACCCCGCCTCCGATTCCCAGCATGGCTGCAATGATGCCTATTAGAAGGGCTAGGATGGGAAGGAAAACTATTTCGAATATCGTCGTTGATCTTCACCACAATTTTTCACAGTTTGTCAAACAGTGTCAGTTACTTACTAATAATAGTAGCGTTAAATTTTAGATAGGTAACTTTTATCAGTAAGACTTGTAATGTAGCCTTACCACATGTGGAATATTCAGTTGAACAAATCTCGTAAGAAACGAACTTCACTGGAGCGGTTTCGTCTCAAAAGGGCACTGGACACTTTGGCTCGGAAAGAAGGGCGTGGAACAGAGCTTGTAAGCTTGTACGTTCCTCCTGGAAAGCAAATTAGCGAAGTTCTTAACACACTTAGGCAGGAATACGGTACCGCTGCGAACATCAAATCCGACACCACGAGAAGCAACGTTCAAGATGCTATTATTAAGGTTCAACAGCGGTTGAAGTTATTTAAGAATATACCTGAGAATGGTTTAGTAATTTTCAGTGGTGCCATACCGCAAAATGGTCCAGGGAGCGAAAGAAACGAAACTTACGTTTTGACTCCGCCAGAGCCCATAAGCATAAATTTGTATCGCTGTGATTCAAGGTTCCACACTGAATATTTGCAGGAAATGCTTAAAGAAAAGGAAGCTTATGGAATCTTATTGCTGGATTCGAGTGAGGCTACTTTTGCGATTTTACAAGGAAGACGCTTGAATATTGTTAAAGAGATTACTTCTGGTGTTCCAGGTAAAATGCGTGCTGGTGGACAATCTGCGAGACGTTTTGAGCGTCAAAGAGAGGCTAAAATATTGGAGTTTTTTAATCGTGTCGGCAAACACGCTACAGATGTTTTTCTGAGAATTGAAAACTTGAAGGGCATCATCGTTGCGGGTCCAGGTCCGATGAAATATGATTTTCAGAAAGGAGAGTATCTACATTATCAGTTGAAGGACAAAATCGTTACTACTATTGACACTGCCTATGTAGGTGAACAGGGAGTAAAAGAGGTTGTAAAGAAGGCACCTGAGATTATGCGGCAGGTTCGTTACATAGAAGAGAAGAAGATTATGCAGGATTTTCTTTACGAGGTTGGACATGACACTGGCTTGGCTACTTATGGTGAAGATGAGGTTAGGCGAGCTTTAAAAATGGGAGCTGTGAGGATGCTGCTGCTGTCCGAAGCATTAGACATCACTCGAGTGACAGTGAAATGCACTGCATGTGGCTATAGCCGAAAGGAAACAATGAAAAACAGAGAGATAGAAGGTTTTCGTCAGAGCTTGATGGGACAACCATGTCCCAAATGTAAGTCCCCTTCTCTAGTTGCTGATGAGGTGAAAGAGGTTGTAGAAGAACTGGCAGAATCGGCTGAACAAGCAAACGCAGATGTTGAGATTGTGTCGACGGATACTGAGGAAGGCCAGATGTTAAAAAATGCATTTGGCGGAATCTCAGCTATATTACGCTTCAAACTCTAAAAGAAGAACTTTTTTGCGATTAAAAAATTCATTTAGTTGAGTTCAATGAAAAAAGCTAAACTTTCATTATTGGCTCACATTTTCACAAGCAAGTTTAAGAGATTATAGGTTCATCTGTAAGCTAGGGTGCGTATGCATGCATTTTATTCAAATTTGAAGCCTAACGAAAGCATATTTGCGAGCCAAATAAACCTAAGGAAATCCTTCACCTATACGCACAAAATTACTTTCTAAGAAACTCATCCAGCCCACGATGTTTCCTCCTCTTAATGCTCACCTTGCCCACCCTAATCTCCTCACCAACCAATAACTCCATCCCATCCCTCGCCGCCACTGTCTCTACACCAGTTTCCCTCTCCACCCGGTTCGCTTCCCCAGCAGGACCATGAAAAATCATCTTCATCCCAAAATGCGTCAACACCACAAACTTGGGTTCAACAGCATTAACAATCTTTATTGCATCATCAGTAGTCATATGACCATGCCAAGGTTCCCCTCCTGGTCGCAAAACACATAATACCAACACTCGCACACCCTTATAATAACGCTCAATCCCTTCAAAAAACTCAGTATCACTTGTATACCCAATGCCACCCACAATAGTTTCAAAACGAAACCCAATAGCATCTACATCCGAATGCCTCGCTTCAGCCCCCACACTTTCTACACCTCCAACCTCAAACTTCGTTCCTGCCACAACTTCCACCATTTGCTCAGGCAAACTTTGGTGATACGTTGAAATAGCCATTTCAGCCGTTTCACCGCCTCTAAGCACACTTCTAGCCGCCGCTAAAACTCCATGTCGCCTAACTGTCCCGCCGGTCATCGCTTCAACCAAAACCTCTGCATCAGTATAATGGTCAGGATGAGCATGCGAAACCAAAACTCCATCAATCTTCCGCGGATCCAACTTCAGACCCCAAGAATGAACAAGTGCACCAGGTCCAGGATCCAAATGTATATTAAAATCATCACTCAACAACCGAATACCCGCGGTTCGTCGCTTCTGTGTGATAGTAGTAAACCGTCCCCCGCCTGTTCCTAAAAATACAATTCTAAGTTCACCCAAAGTTCACCACATCAACCCGAGTTTACTCTACTACCTTTTCATTAGCTTTATTACACCAAACATTCCTTAAATAGCCAACGAAAGGAGTACCCACAAAACATGCTTATAGTCCTACGTATTGGAGGCTCAATCATAGCTTCGCCAACAAATCCAAAACTCATAAATCAGTACATAAAACTCCTAAAAAAACTCAAAAAAAATGATTACCAAATAATAACAATCGTTGGTGGCGGTGCTCTAGCACGGGAGTTCATCAAAGTAGGCAGTCAATTAAACCTAAGCGAGGAAGCACAAGACTGGCTTGCCATACACATTTCACGACTTTATGCCCTACTTTTTGCACTAAAATTAGGTAAAAATGGAACAAGAAACATACCTACCTCAATAAGCAAGGCCGTTAGAGCTTTAAAAAAAGGTAAGATTGTGGTTATGGGTGGACTGAAACCGGGGATGACGACAGACACGGTCGCTGCTTATATTGCCCAAAAAACAAAAGCACAGCTACTTGTAAAAGCTACAGATCAAGACGGCATCTACAACAAAGACCCAAGAAAATACGAAGACGCGGAAAAACTAGACAAAATAACATTTAATGACCTAACGTGGCTCCTTGAGCAAGATCGTCACAAAGCAGGAATACATCAAATTCTTGACCCAGTAGCCGTCAAAATTCTCCAAAAAACTAACATCAGAACAATCATAGTAAACGGCTACAGCCCTCGAAATATCCAACATGCCATTGAAGGGAAAAAAGTCGGCACCACGATCACGGAATAAAACATAAATAAATCTGTTGCATAGTGAATGATGGTGTGAAGGGATGTCCCACCAATTTACTTAACCCAATACAAAATTTTACCTACAACTAGTCTAAAGCATCCCAAAAACAGCCAAACTATGTGGAGACTTTTTATTCAAACATCACCAAACTACAGTGGGAACTTGAAAAGAGTTGGAGGCAATAGTTGTGGTTGAACTTCGTGAAAACGAGCAGAAAACACTCCTAACTCTTGGCAACCTAGGCGGAAAAGCCAATGTGGATCAAATCATAAGAGCCAGTGGTCTCGCCCACGCTGCAGTTATGCGGGCGACGTTAAAACTGTCAAAAGAAAAACTTATTCAACTACATGAACGAAAACAAATAATGGCCATCTTGAACGAAGAGGGAAAAACTTACGCAAAGAAAGGGCTACCGGAACGCCGCCTAGTCGAATCTTTAATCAAGCTAGGCGGAAAAGCAAAAATTAGCGAGGTTATTAAAAATGCAAAGTTAGAAGCTCAACTTTTACCCATTGCTTTAGGTTGGTTGCGTCAAAAAGGCTGGGCAATAATAAAAGGAAAAGAACTAACGTTAAAGACTTTAAAAGAACCCAAAAAAGGAAAGGATGAAGAGATTCTAGCACTTTTAGCAGAAAAGGACATGATTATTGTTGAAGAACTGAACAGAGAAAGGCAAAAAGCAGTAGCAACTTTACGAAAACGCAAGATTTTAGATACCGAAGAAAAAACTTTTCGAACACTAGAACTAACCGTAAAGGGTCGAGAACTCTTTAAAAAAGGAGTTAAGATTGTTGAAGAAGTAAGCCAATTGACTCCAGAACTTATAGTAACGGGGAAGTGGCGAGAGACGAAATTAAGAAAATTTGATGTTACTGCACCTGGCCCATTTGTGTATCCCGGTAAGGTTCATCCTTTACAGCAAATCATCGAACGTGCAAGAGAGATTTTTCTGGAAATGGGTTTCACAGAAATTCGTGGACCATTAGTCGAAACAGCTTTTTGGAACTTCGACGCCTTGTTTCAACCTCAAGACCACCCTGCACGAGAAATGCAAGACACATTCTATCTTGTTGTTCCGAAAGCTGGAAAACTACCTGAGAAAAATATTGTAGACGCTGTTGCAAAAACACATGAACATGGTTGGATAACAGGATCGAAAGGATGGGAATACAAATGGAGCCCGAAAGAAGCTAGAAGGCTGGTGTTGCGAACCCATACAACAGCGGAAACTATCAAATATCTTTCAAAGCATAAAAAACCGCCCATAAAAGTTTTTTCAGTAGACCGAGTTTATCGAAATGAACAACTGACATACAAGAACACGGCGGAATTCTATCAAATTGAGGGAATCGTAGTGGACAAAGGAGTAACGTTTCGTGATTTAATGGGCACTTTAAAGACGTTCTATAATCGTTTTGGGTTGAAAAAAGTCCAGTTCTGGCCTTGCTATTTCCCTTATACTGAACCTTCAGCACAAGCGATGGTTTATGTTCCGAAGCTTAGACATTGGATAGAGCTTTGCGGTATGGGCATGTTTAGACCTGAAGTTTTAGCTCCGATGGGCATTAAATCTCCTGTTTTAGCTTGGGGTGGAGGACTGGAGCGCATAGCTATGGTGGAACTTGGGTTGGATGACATACGGTTGTTGTATGGTAACCGTCTAGGATGGATTAGGAGGACACCGTTATGCCGGTAATCACGCTGGAAAGAGAAAGGTTCTCCAAGTTTGTGGGGCGAAGGCTTACTCTTGCAGAAATGACCAAGTGGCTGCCTTGGCTAGGCTTTGACTTAGAAGAGGTTGGAGAAAGCTTTGTGAAAGTTGAGTTCAACCCAAACCGTGTTGACTTTTGTAGCTATGCCGGAGTGGCAAGAGGTTTTAAAGGGTTGAGAGGTTGGAAAACTGGACTACCAAAATACAATGTAAAGAATGGTAAAACAACGCTTAATATTGATAGAGTGGTCTCTGAAGTGAGACCTTTCATGCTCGCAGCAATTGTACGTGACATAAAACTTGATGAAGAAGATGTTGTTGACTTGATGGAAATGCAAGAAGATTTGCATTGGGGCATAGGTAGAGACCGCAAAAAAGCCTCCATCGGCGTCCACAACTTGGACGTAGTTAATCCGCCCTTCACATACACCGCAGTTGAGCCAAACAGCGTGAAATTTGTTCCGTTAGATAAGACTGAAGAAATGAGTCTGAAAGAGATCCTAGAAAAACATGAAAAAGGTATAGCCTATAGACAGTTGATTGACTGGGCGCCGAAATATCCATTATTAATCGATAAAGATGGTAAAGTGCTTTCCATGCCTCCAATAATAAATGGCGAACTAACGAGAATCCATAAAAATACTAGGAACTTGTTTCTTGATGTAACCGGTACAGATTACGCAGCAGTTGAAAAGAGCTTAAACGTGCTTTCCACTGCTCTTGCAGACATGGGAGGCACAATTGAAAAGGTTAAAGTGAAATACGCTGACCGCATAGTCCTTTCTCCTGATTTAAGCCCACAGAAGATGAAATTTCGAACCACATATGCAAACGAGTTGCTGGGTCTTAGACTTTCTGAATCAAAAATCATTGAATGTTTAAGGAAGTGCAGGCTTGGAACTAGGAAAGTCAGGGAAGGTGTTATTGAAGTAGCGATTCCTGCTTATCGTATCGATATTCTCCATGAAGTGGACCTAGTAGAAGAAGTGGCGATTGGCTACGGCTATTATAATCTTAAACCTACCTTCCCACCCACAGTCACAATCGGTAAACAACATCCTACCCACAAGACTGCAAACATGATAAGGCAAATTATGATCGGCTTGGGCTTCATAGAAGTCGTGAATTTCACTATTACAAACGAAATTTTACATTATAAAAAAATGCGGAGAAAAGCCGAAAACTCTGTAAGGCTTGCTAACCCTGTATCAACAGAATACACCATAATGCGGCGAGACTTGTTGCCTAATTTGATGAAAAACCTTGCTGACAATAGACATGAAAGCTTTCCCCAAAGGCTCTTCGAAGTCTCTGATGTGGTGCGAGTGAATAACAAGGTGGAGAACCGCTGTGAAAGACGATTACACATAGCCGCAGTATCATCCCATGCAACTGCAAACTTCACCGAAATAAAATCTACTGCAGAAGCGTTAATGGCAAACATGGACTTAAAACGTTGGAAAATGAACACATCAAAACATCCAAGTTTCCTCGCCGGAAGAGCCGCCACAATCAGCGTTAAAAACAAGCAGATAGGAACGATTGGCGAAGTACATCCAGAAGTTCTAAACAATTTTGAGCTGGAAAATCCCACCGCAGCCTTTGAGATCGATCTAGAAGCTTTAATAGAGTAGGAAACTTTTTTTTCATGTGTTCTTTGTTTATTACCTTAGCGATGATATGAGCAACAAAAATCCCGCCGAAACTCTCTCTTGAGGGCTCGTGCTGACGGACTTGACAGAAGCTTGCTTAACCGCATGCTTGTGACGAAGAGCTTACCCAAACACGAGACACGGTGGGCGCGGGTGCCTAATCTCCCACGCAGGAGAGAGCTTAGCGGAGAAGAGCGTAGAGCTCCATCAATGAAGTTGAGTGTTAGGTAACGTGGGACACACAACACCCGCGACAAGAGAACTTTTAAGTTTTTAATCACCGAATGTTAAGAGAATATTTAGAGGCTACAGCATTGGACATCGAAAAAAGGCTTGATCTCATTACACGCAACACTGTAGAAATAATAACTCGCGATGAGCTACGCTCTTTACTTGAAACAAAAACTAGACCTCGTGCCTACTGGGGTTTTGAGTCAAGCGGTCTCATGCACATTGGTTTAGGTTTAGTTTGCGGCTCAAAAATTAGAGACATGGTTAATGCAGGCTTCAATTTTATCATTTTTCTTGCAGATTGGCATTCTTGGATTAACAACAAGCTCGGCGGCAAAATGAAGAACATACGTTTGTGCGGCGAATACTTCAAAGAATGCTTTACCGCGTTGGGCATAAAAGACGTGGAGTACTTGTGGACAACAGACCTAGTTAAAGACAGTGAATACTGGGAAAAGGTAGTAAAAATAGGAAAAAGTGCCTCAGTTCAACGCATATGGAGAGCCCTGCCTATCATGGGCAGAGAAATGAATCTCTCTGACATTGAAACCGCTTGGCTGTTCTATCCATGCATGCAAGCCGCAGACATATTTCATATGGAGCTCGATGTAGCATGTGCCGGTATAGATCAGCGTAAAGCCCACATGCTTGCTCGGGATACCGCGGAAAAACTCCATTGGCAAAAACCGTCATGCATCCACACTCCTTTACTCATGGGACTGCAGGGACCCACTAAAGGCGATAGACAACTTGACGAAGATAACGTGTTAAATTTGCAAATTATTTCGAAAATGGCGAAAAGCGTACCAAGCACGTGTATTTTTGTACACGACTCACCAGAAGACATCAAAACTAAGTTGAAAAATGCGTATTGTCCCCCAAAACAAGTAAATGGCAACCCATTGCTAGAAGAGGCACGCTACGCTGTGTTCCCCAATACTAAAGAACTAACAATCACGCGACCACCAAAATATGGAGGTTTCGAAACCTTCACTAACTACGCTGAACTCGAAAAAGCCTACAACGAAGGAAAAATTCATCCTTTAGACCTAAAAAACGCAGTTGCAGAAGCTCTAATACGAATATTAGAACCAGTTCGAAATCACTTCCAAAAACATCCAGAAAAACTGGAAAAGATGAAGAAAATTGAAATCACAAGGTAAAACAACTTTATCAACCCGCTTAGAAGAAAAAATAGAGAAAATCGAAGAACTTTTGGAAAGATTAGCCATCCAATCAGCTAAGGGCACACCCATAATTGTAGAAGGACAAAATGACATCAATACCCTTCGCAAACTCGCATTGTGTGGCGACATAATTGCAGCAAAAACAAAGAAATCCTTTCTCGCGTTAGTAACGGAAATAGAAAAACTAGATGTAGAAGAAGTAATACTTTTAATGGACTTTGACAGACGCGGCAAAGAATGGACCAAACGCCTTACACACTACCTTGAACAAACCAAGGTAAAGCCGAATACATTTTTCTGGCAAGAACTTCACAACCTCTTAGGCCATGCTGTAAAAGACATAGAAGGCATACTGCCTTATTTGCATACGTTGAAGAAAAAGAGTGGAAATTCGCAAACTATAATAAAGAGAAAACTGTAAGCCAATATTTGGTTTACGTTTCACATTTAGTGATGCTAACCCTCATATATATCACTTAGAGGTGACGTTAATGGGATCATCACAAACCGTTACAGTAAAGTATGTAATTCGCGCAAAATTTGAGATTGATGGCGTTGTAGAAAAACCAGATGTTATCGGAGCTGTTTTCGGCCAAACAGAAGGCTTGTTTGGACCTGAATTAGATTTACGAGAATTGCAAAAGTCTGGCAGAATTGGAAGAATCGAAATCAATTTACAGTCAAAACAGGATAAAACAACTGGGACAATCACTATACCGACAAGCCTCGATCGTGTTTCAACAGCTATACTTGCCGCCAGTTTAGAAAGCATAAATCGCGTAGGACCATGCAACTCTAAAGTTACTTTAGAAAAAGTTGAAGACATCCGTGATGCAAGACGCAAGCTTATCATAGATCGTGCAAAGGAGATTCTTCACCAGTGGAATATTGAATCAATGCCAAGCACCGAGGAAATTTTTCGTGAGGTTTCAGAAACGCTACGAACAGCAAAAGTTGAAAAATATGGCAAAGAAAAACTTACAGCCGGACCGTCTATCGGAAGCGCAAAAGAAATAATTATAGTGGAAGGTAGGGCAGATGTTCTCAACCTATTGAGATGTGGAATACTAAATGTTATCGCTCTTGAAGGGGCGAAAATACCTGAAACAATAATCAAGTTATGCAAAGAAAAGGAAGCAACAGCTTTTCTAGACGGTGATCGTGGAGGCGATTTGATTCTCAAAGAGCTGGCGCAAGTAACAAACACAAAGTATATTGCGAGGGCTCCCCCTGGGATGGAAGTTGAGGAGTTAAGCTGTAAAGAGATAATATCTGCTCTTGACCAAAAAATTTTGATGGAACAGGTAAAGGCAAAGAAGGAAAGACGCAGAGTGCTTGTTCCTAAACAAATTGTTGAAGTTGCGAAGGATTTAGAAGGCACTTTGGAAGCTGTGTTGTTCAACGAAAAGATGGAAAGTATAGAGCGCCTACCAGTAAGCGAGCTTGCAGAAAAGCTTCAGCAAACAGAAGACATAGATACTGTGGTTTTCGACGGGGTCATAACGCAACGTTTAGTAGATGTTGCTAATAAAAAGAAAGTCAAATACTTAGTGGCTGCACGTATTTCGGACGTTGTGAAGCAACCTTTAGATGTCCATCTCATCACTTTTGCTGATATTCAAGGCTAATTACTGAAACCTAGTTAATGTTTTGGCTTCTAAACTACATCATCCAAAAAGAAGCGACACATTCCTTATTTTGTTTTAATTTCTGAACTACACCCAATATCAAAGCCTTCATATTCTTGCAAGATTAACTCTCCACATCACATCTACAAATTCACTATCGCACTGCATTCTTAGGAAAAAATTTATCCAAAGTTTTCCCTGAAGGAAACAATTCTTCCT
>JBHIEO010000020.1:0-14623 GCA_046760665.1 Bathyarchaeia archaeon | reverse complement strand
TTTAAGTCAAACAAAGTCCTAGAACTGTCAACAATCGCAATTTCGACGCATTACCCTTCCATTTGGAATATTATGTGAATACTTAGGAAGCGCTATTGACGTAAAAATCGCTTTAATGATTATACAACCTAAAAGAACCGATTTTGGTAAAGACTTGAGCTTGGAAGTTGAAAGTGCTGCTCAAAAGTTGATAGAAACTCTGCTTGGAGTCTTATGTACTCCTTAAAGAACTACACGCACTCGATTCATATTGGAACTTAACAAAATAGTCACTCCATCGTGCCATATACAAACACATACTCTAAGAAAAGGCATAGACACACAAAATCTATAAGACTGAAACTTTTACAACTAAGCTCTCAAGCCAGAGAGGAAACTCCTTTGAATTTAGAAGAAACAGTAGAACGTGTAGCAATTAATCTATTACGTCTAGCAGTGACAGAACTGCCAAAAGATGTCAAAGACGCTCTTCAAAAAGCCTATCAGCAGGAAACAAGCTCGGCAGGAAAAACCCAGCTCAAAGCCATTCTTGACAACATTGAGCTAGCAGAAAAAACCGGAACCCCGATGTGCCAAGACACAGGCACCATAATCTTCTACATCAGAGCTGGAGCGCTAGTGAAAAACTTGGACAAAATAGAAAATGTCTTACACAAAGCTACCAAAAAAGCTACGACCGAGGTGCCCCTAAGACCAAACGCCGTAGACCCGTTCCAACAAAAAAACACGGGCGATAATACAGGCAGAAACATCCCATACATAAACTGGGAAATAGTACCCAGTAACATTCTTGAAATCACTGTGTTGCCGAAAGGCGGAGGCTCAGAAAACGTCTGTACTATGGGGATGCTTGTGCCTGGAGAAGGCATCAAGGGGCTAAAGAAATTTGTTATAGACTCAATTATTAAAGCAGGATCAAAGCCATGCCCACCAAACGTTTTAGGAGTAGCAATCGGGGGTGGTGCAGACATTGCCATGAAATTAGCAAAAAAAGCCTTACTTCGCCCCCTTGACCAGCCTCATTTAGATCCAGAAATAGCCAAACTTGAAAAAGAACTTCTAGAAGCTGCAAATCAAACAGGCATAGGTCCCATGGGGCTCGGCGGAAAAATCACAGTCCTAGGCATAAACGTCGACTATGCCGCAAGACACCCAGCATCCTACCCTGCAGCTGTTGCCTTCAATTGTTGGGCAGCGAGAAGAGCAACAGCGCGCATCCACTTAGATGGAAGCGTAGACTACTTAACTCACGAAGTGAGGTGAAAAGAATTGGCAACATGCAAATTAACCACCCCAGTCTCTGAAGAAGAGATACGAAAACTAAAGGTCAACGACATCGTATACATCAGCGGAACCATAGTAACTGCTCGCGACCAAGCTCACAAAAGAGCACTACAATTCTACAAAGAAGGAAAGCAACTCCCCATCAACTTAGAAGGCCTGGCACTTTTCCACTGTGGACCTATAGTCAAAAAAGAAGGAGATACGTGGATCGTTGTAGCAGCTGGTCCCACAACCAGCACACGCATGGACATCTTCGAAGACGAATTCATAAAAAACTTTAAAACCCGCATCATCATCGGCAAAGGAGGCATGGGTAAACGCACCACCGATGCCATGCAAAAATATGGCGCAATCTACGGAGCCTTCACAGGCGGGGCTGCAGTTCTCGCGGCAAGAGCAATAAAGAATGTAAGAACAGTCGAATGGTTCGACTTGGGCATGCCCGAAGCCCTTTGGATATTA
This sequence comes from Bathyarchaeia archaeon, assembly GCA_046760665.1. Lineage (GTDB taxonomy): Archaea > Thermoproteota > Bathyarchaeia > Bathyarchaeales > SOJC01 > JBHIEO01. Next base: position 12,877 of record JBHIEO010000020.1, on the reverse strand, counting down.
AGGGCTGAGGAATTTGGCCCCCTAACAGTTGCTATAGACTCCCATGGCAACAACCTCTTCGAAAATGTCAAAAAGAAAACAGAAGAAAATCGAAAAACAATCTACGAGAAACTCGGTGTCTAATAATAACAAGCAGCAAAGGACTAGTCTTAAACATGGAAATGACGTGAAAAAACAAATCTTCGCCAATCCCTTGTCAAGAGAAAACAAGAGAAAGAGATGAATAGCAAGAAATTTGTCCCTTTCACGAAAGACTCAAGAATCTATGGTTAGACAATTTCAAGACAAGGCTATGAAACTCAAACCTAACTAGCTTTTCATAAAGCTTCTTTCAATAGCTCCAGAATGTCTATTACCACAATTTTTTCTTCCACGTCTAACACCTTCACAGCATCTTCTAAAGTTAATACGCAGAATGGACAAGCTGTAGAGATAGCTTCAACATCAAGTTCTAATGCTTCTTTAACCCGATTCACACAAGGCCTCTTTTCAGGAACAGCATCTTCTGTCCACGTTCTCCCAGCTCCTCCTCCGCAACAAAAGCTATTCTCTCGGTTTCTCTTCAACTCAACGAGCTCTAAACCATCCATTGACTTCAAAATCTGTCTAGGAGCCTCATAAATTTCATTGCGCTTGCCTAGGAAGCAAGGATCGTGGTAAGTAACTCTTTTATTAACAGGTTTGGAAAGTTTGAGCTTATCGTTTTTGAGCATTTCAACGAGGAATTGCGTATAATGCTGAACATTGAACCTCTTGTCACTATATGGTTTATCATTCTTGAAAGTATTGTAGCAATGGGGAGAGAGTGTTATAATTTTCTCTGCATTGAACTTTTCAAATGTTGATATGTTGTGTTCGGCAAGCATTTCGAATAATCCTTTTTCGCCGAGTCGTAATATATGATCTCCACAACACCATTCTTCAGTGCCGAGCGTTGCAAAGTCAACCCCTAAATTATTGAATATTGGAACTATGGACCTAGCAATCGCTTGACTTCTCGGATCATAAGCTGGTGCACAGCCAACAAAGTACAAAACGTCAGCTTTTTCAACAGTTGGAAACGTTTTAACCTGCAAATCCTTAGCCCACTCCATCCTTTTGCTCGGATGCATCCCCATTGGATTATGATATCTGATAACGCTTGTAAGCACATCCTTAACTGTTCTTAGGATGTCGCCCGTTTCTACTAAAAGGCTGCGTTCGTAAACTATCGAAGATGTCGAATCAACTTCTTTCGGGCAAAACATTGTACATGAGCTACAAGAGGTGCATAACCATACGTTGTTAGCCAATGCCTTCAATCGTTCATCTAGTCCTTCATCTCTTGAATCTGAAATAAATCTGTAATTAGTGGCATAAGTGGAAGGTCCAAGGAATTTCTCATCTATTGCGGCTGGGCAAGCAGAATAACAAATGGAACACTTGATGCATAGCGACAAGTTCCAGTACTTTTTAAGATCTGCTGGCGATTGAATGAATTCCTCAAGCTTTTTAAGTGCCTCTTCTGGCTTGATCAAGACATGTTTGATTCTATTGTATGTCTCAAAGAATGGTTGGATGTCGACGATTAGATCTTTTATGACAGGCATGTTTTGAAGCGGTTCGATAACTAAAGTGTCAGAGTCTAGATGGAGCACTTGTGTATAGCAGGCTAACATAGGTTTTCCGTTGACCATGACCCCGCAACTTCCACACACCCCCATTCTACATGAATGTCTAAATGCAAGCGTTTCGTCAAAGTTGTCTTTGATGTACATGAGCGCATCAAGTAAGGTTGTTCCTTTGCGGATGGGCACTTTATACGTGGACACGTAATGCTTTTTGTATTGTGGGTTAAAACGGTGTATATTAAATTCAACAGTTTTTTCAACTTGAGAAGTCATGCGAATTTACCTTCTAATAAGCTCTTGTGACCGGAGGCCATTTGGTAATAGTGACTGGAATATACTCGAGTTTAGGGCCTTCTTTTGTATAGTATGCAAGGGTGTGTTTTAACCAGTTTTCGTCGTCACGTTTGGGATAATCAAGTCTGGTATGGGCTCCTCTCGATTCTGTTCTAGCAAGTGCACCAGCTATTGTAACTTCAGATAGGTCTAAGGTAAAGTCAAGCTGCAAGGCTTCTACTAACCCAGTATTGAATGGCTTATCTTTGTCTTCAACCCTTATGTTCTTGAATCTCTCTTTGAGTTTCCTTATTTCCTTTAAGGCGCTTTTGAGTTCGTCGCCTTTTCTGAATACCCACACTTTTTCACTCATTACATGTCTCATCTCGTCTCTGATAACAGGAATCCTTTCATCACCCTCATTGCCCAAGATTTTGTCAAAGACTCTTCTTTCCTCCGCCGAAATTTTTTCACGTGAAATTTCTCGAAAACTGTTTGAAAGGGCGTACTTAGCAGCTTCTTCACCAGCAACAAATCCAAAAACTAGACAATCTGACGTCGAGTTAGTGCCGAGCCTGTTAGCCCCATGAACATTCAAACAAGAACATTCACCAGCGGCGTAAAACCCTGAAACTGGCGTTTCTGTTTTTATATTAGCGTGAATTCCACCCATGGAGTAATGAGCCGCTGGTCTAATAGGTATTGGTTCCTTTACAGGGTCCACTCCGCTCAGTTTTATTGCAACATCACGTATAAGAGGCAACCTGTCGTTTATTTTCTCCTCGCCCAAATGTCTAAGATCTAAAGCTATGTAAGGTCCATAAGGGCCTTCGAATCCACGTCCCTCCTGAATCTCTGTTGTCTCTGCTCTAGAAACTATGTCGCGTGGAGCCAACTCCATTTTTTCAGGTGCATAGCGTTTCATAAAACGCTCCCCTTTGGCATTGATTAAATATCCTCCTTCGCCACGGGCCCCTCCTGTTATCAATATGCCCGATGGAACAAGGCCTGTAGGATGGAACTGTATGAATTCCATGTCTTTTAGTGGTATACCCGCTCGATAGGCCATGGTCATCCCATCGCCAGTCGCTGTATGGGAAAATGTTGTAAACTCGTAAATACGTGCATAACCACCAGTCGCCATTATAATGGCCTTGGTGCGAAAGACGGTCATATCACCAGTTTTTAATTCTAAAGCAGTCAAACCCTTTGCAATATTGTTTTCCACAATGACGGAAGTGACAAACCATTCATCATAGAATGTTACGTTCTCATACTCTATAGCTTTTCCATGTAGTGTGTGCATTTCATGAAACCCTGTCATGTCCGCTGCAAAACATGCTCTTGGGAAACTATGGCCTCCGAAGGGTCGCTGGTTTATTTTTCCATCTTCGGTTCTGCTCCATGGGAGGCCCCAATGTTCTAGTGTGATTATTTCTTTAGGTGCTCTTTTAACGAAAAATTCTACCACGTCTTGATCAGCGAGAAAATCTGATCCTTTAATGGTATCCCAAGCGTGTAAATCGTATGAGTCTCCATTTCTTAACATGGCAGCGGTTCCGCCTTGTGCACAAACAGAGTGCGAGCGTACTGGGTAGACTTTAGAAATTACTGCTATGTCGATTTTGCTGTTAAACTCAGCCGCGGCAATCGTAGCTCTTAGGCCAGCTATGCCCGCTCCTATTATGACGATGTCGTGATCCAGCGTTTCCAACAAGTCCACCTAATAACATGTCATTTAAAGAGAATCACATAATTTTACAAACTAACGTTTAAAGCTTGCGTGGTCATGTGAACTATTTCTTTGATAGATTTGATATACACACGGTTCAAATACTTTCTCATTCGCATTACATAGTAAGGGGAAAAATCCTGAGAGCTCATATTTTTTTCTTCTTCCACTAATCTCCATCTATGAGATGAAAAGCTATCTTTAAGTTTCATTTCATATTGTCTAATAAGAGATAAACTAGAAGATAATATTATTACTTAGTTATGAGTAGCTTCTAAATTTATTTAGCAACGTTTCTGCGTGAAACATAAGTTCTTGTAGTTACAGGGCTTGTGAAAGCAGTTCTGCTACATCTATAATTTTGACTTTCTCTTCTAAACCTGTTGTTTTAACTGCGTCTTCGAAAGTTAAGAGACAGAAAGGACACGCGGTAGCCAGTATTTCTGCTTCCATGTCAACTGCATCTTTGACACGGATTTCTGCAAGACGTTCTCCTGGAATGTCTATCCACATTCTTCCTCCACCACCTTCACAACAAAGACTTCTCTCCCTTGAACGTTCGAACTCTACAAGTTTTACGCCTGGAATGCTTTCGATGACTTTTCTTGGCTCGTCGTATAGGCCATTTTGTTTTCCTAAGAAGCAAGGGTCATGATAGATTACTGTCTTGTTTATTTTCTGTGAAAATGTGAGTTTACCGTTGTTAATTAGGTCTGCAAGTAATTGCGTGTGGTGCAGAACCTCAAAGCTTGTTTGTCCGTACCTGTTTTTGAAGGAGTGATATGAATGGGGACAACTTGTAACGATTTGCTTTACGTTATATTTGTTAAAGATTTTTATGTTTTCTTCGATCAAAAATTCGAACAAGCCCTTTTCACCCATACCGTAAACCTCGTTTCCACAACAGTTTTCTTCGTCTCCTAATGTTCCAAAGTTGACTTTTGCTTTTTCGAAGCATTTCACTAAGCTTTTTGCCACTTTCTGAACTCGGGGATCGTAAGCTGGTGTGCAACCTACAAAATAGAGAATACTGGCACCTTGTGATGCATGTTTAATTTTCAAGTCTTGTGCCCACTCTGATCTTTTACTCCTTATTCTCCCCCAAGGATTACCGTTTTTGAAAATGCTTTCTAAGGCACTACGGAGGGTTGTAGCTATTTGTCCCTTTTCTACTGCGATGCTTCGAATGTCGATTAGAAAATCGTAGGGATTTATTTCTTTTGGACAGCGAATTCCACACGAAGCACAAGTTGTACAGCTCCACAGCTCATTTTGAGGGTGTATGGTTAACTTGCTGCCAACAGAAACTTCCCGCATGTATCTTCTAACATTTAAGTTAGCCTTTCTAGCCACAGGACAACTTCCAGTGCATATTCCACAATGAATACATTCAAGTAATTTGTGTTTTTGAACGAGTTCTTGGGCAGTCATTTTTTCAGGTCTCGTTTTGATAACATCAAACATAAGGTTTTTTAAGCGTTTTCCTCAGTATCATTTTCTCTCAACTCAAAGAAAACGAGAGAAAACAAAATGAGTAAAGAGCTGCCAAGAATTGGGATTTACCTTTGCGAGTGCGGCGGAAACATAGGCGATGTTGTAGATGTAAAGGCTATTCTAGAAACGGTTAAAGAATGGAAAGGAGTTGTTGTCGCAAAATATCAAAAATATCTTTGTTCAAGACCATCCCAAGAAATAATAGTTGAAGCTATAAAAAAGAAAAACTTGGACCGTGTCATAATCGCCAGTTGCACTCCAAGAATGCATCTCGCTACCTTTCAAAGCGTCCTTGAGCGGGGAGGGTTAAACCCTTACATGCTCGAATTTGTAAACATCCGAGAACAAGCCTCATGGGTACATGGTCCAAAACTCTCTGAAGCTGCCACAAAAAAGGCTATAAGCCTAATAAGGGGCGGGTACGAGCGAAGTTTAGAACTTGAACCTTTAGAAAGTATAAGCGAAAAAAGTTCAAGGGAAATTCTTGTCATAGGTGGGGGAATAGCTGGCATCACTGCAGCCCTAGAACTTGGCTATTTGGGTTATAAAGTTCACATTGTGGAAAGGAAGCCAAGTATAGGCGGCAACATGGCGAAATTAACTAAAGTTTTCCCAACCCTAGACTGTGCTCAATGTATACTCACTCCGAGAATGGCGGAGGTGGGGAGAAACCCAAACGTGCGTTTGCTTACTTACGCCGAAGTGCAGGACATTAGCGGGCGCCCTGGTAACTACGAAGTTAAAGTTTTCATGAAACCCAGAGGCGTAGACACTGAAAAATGTAGAAGTTGTGGTGTATGCGCTAAAGTTTGTCCAGTTATGGTGGCAGACGAGTTTAATGAGTGCATATCCAAAAGAAAGGCAGCATACGTAGAGTTTCCCCAAGCTGTGCCTTCAGCCTACGTAATAGACTTTGATGCATGCACAAAGTGCTTAAAATGTGAGCAACTTTGTCCAGCCAAAGCCATAAACTTAGAAGATGAGGGAAAAACAATAGAGCTAAACGTGGGTGCCGTAATTATGGCTACTGGCTACGAGCTTTATGACGCAAATATGCTTAAGAATTATGGGTACAGTGTTTACAAAGACGTTATCACCATGATGGATTTAGAAAGATTAACTTCTGCTTCTGGACCAACAGGAGGTTATGTGAAAAGGGCGGATGGCAGTGACGTAAAAAAGATGGCGATTGTACTTTGTGCTGGATCGAGGGATAAAAACTACATACCATATTGTAGCCGAATATGTTGCATGTACTCTCTAAAACAAGCTTTCGTGCTTAAGAAAATGCTTGGAATCGACGTTTACGTTTACTATATAGATATTAGGGCTACAGGTAAAGGTTATGAAGAACTTTATTGGCGAGACGAGGAAGCAGGGGTTGTTTTCACCAAAGGTAGAGTAGCTGAAATCTGGAAAAATAAAAGCGGCAAACTCGTTGTATTAGCCGAAGACACTTTAGTGGGCGAAGTTGTAGAAGAAGAGTTCGATCTAGTTGCTTTAGCTACGCCCATGGTTCCACCTTCCGGACTTGAGGAGCTCGCTGGCAAGATGAAACTTTCCTTAGGGGAGGAAGGCTTCATACAGGAAAAACATCCGAAGCTTGACCCTGTAGATTCTCTTAAAACTGGAATATTTGCATGCGGATGTGCCTTAAGCCCAAAAGACGTTCGTGATACAGTTTCTGACGCTTTAGCGGCAGCCGCCAAGGCTTCTCTTTTCCTAAAAGGAGAACGTATAACCACAAGCCCAGAAAAAGCCTTTGTAATTGCAGACCTATGTGACGGTTGCGGCATCTGCGTTCAGGTTTGCCCAGTTAACGCTATCGCTATGGAAGCGGAAAAAGCCAAAATTAACCCATTTATGTGTATTGGTTGCGGGGCATGTATCCCCATCTGCCCGAAGGAAGCTATCGACTTTAAGAATTCAACGAATAGACAAATAATCGCTAACCTACGAGGAGTGCTAATGGATAAAGAGCCTGGCGAAGTCAGAATTATTGCTTTTGTAGACAACAATGTTGGGTATACAGGCATGGACTTTTTAGGACTTGACCGTATCAACTATCCAGAGAATATTAGAATAATACCTGTTCCCTCCACTGCCATCATAGGCTTAAAACACCTGCTTTACACCTTCGCTCTCGGAGCAGATGGAATACTAGTGATTGAAGGACAACAGGACATAGACGAAAATTTTACCAAGAAAAGAATGATTGAAATGAACCGCTCTCTTGTAGACTATGGAATAAAAGGCATGCGAGTTCGATACAGCTATGTACCATTACCTGTCTATAAAAAAGCCGCTGATTTGTTCACAAGGTTTACAGAAAGAATTAAAAAATTTGGCCCTCTTCATATGGAAAAACGTAATAAGCTTAAAGAAAAGTTAGGCATTTAGGAGAGAAAATGTGCCATGGACATAATTGTCTGTGTAAAACACGTGCCCGAAACCGCAGAAGCTGACATAAAAATCGACCCAACAGGAAGAACTATAGAAAAGACCGGTTTAGTTTTCGATGTCAACGAATGGGATGACTACGCCTTAGAGGAGGCAATACAAATAAAAGAAAAATTTGGCGGAACAGTCACTGCTATAACAGTGGGTCCTGAAGATGCTGACAACACTCTAAGAAAATGTTTAGCCAGAGGAGCAGACAAAGCTATTAGGCTTACCGACCCAAAGTTTGAAGGCTCCGACAGCTATGCCATCGCCAAAATTCTTTATAGGGTCATTAAAGACTTACCTTTCAGCATAATATTTACAGGAGCTATGGCAGGCGACGATGGCTACGCAGCAGTAGGTCCAATACTTGCAGGGCTTCTCGAAATTCCCCATGCTACTATGGTTAAGAAAGTGGAATTAGACGGTGACTTCGCCAAGGTTAACCGTGAATTAGAAGGCGGTTTAGAAGAAGTTGTTGAAGTAAAGCTACCTGCTGTGCTTACAATTCAAACAGGAATAAACGAACCTCGCTACGTTTCCATCATGGGAATAAGAAAAGCAATGCAAAAGGAAACAAAAGTCCTCGGCTTAGCTGAAGTTGGCTTAAACGAAAACGAGGTCGGTGAAGTAGGCTCTTGGGTGAAAATAGAAAAAATGTATGTGCCACCTGTAGAGAAACAGGCAGAATTCCTGAAAGGAACACCAGAAGAAATAGCTACAAAAATTGCTGAAATCCTCAAAGCGAGGGGGTTAGTATAGTGAAGGAAATCTTCGTTCTGGCTGAGCATAGACGAAATCAAATTAGAGACATAACCTTCGAAATGTTGACCAAAGGTAGAGAATTGGCTGAAAAAACAAATGTAGAACTAACAGCAGTTCTCTTGGGAAAAGACGTTAAAGAACATGCAAAAACTCTTGCAGAATACGCAATGAGAGTTCTCTTAGTTGAAGATGCGAAGCTGGAAAACTTTAACTCAGAAGTCTACCAAAAAGTGCTCTCCTATCTAATTAAAGAACGCAAGCCCCGGTTAACCTTAATTGGACATACTTCTTTCGGAATAGACTTAGCCCCAAGCCTTGCTGTTTCGTTAGATACACCCTTAGCAACGGATTGCATAAACCTCAAATTTGAAAATGAAACATTAACTGTTGTGCGTCAGATGTATGGTGGCAAAGTAAACGTTAATGCTGTGCTTCGTAAAGCAGAAAGCTACATTGTAACTATTCGTCAAGCAGCATTTCCTGCAGAAAAGGAAAATTCTCTGACTGGAGAAATCATTGAGATGCCTTCTCCTCTTTCGGAGGAAACAACGGAAAAACGCTTCATCGAATATGTTTTGCCTCCTCCAGGCGGTGTTGATATAACCGCTGCAGATGTGCTTATAGGGATTGGACGTGGCATAAAAGATGAAAGTGAAATTCCTCCAGTAGAAGAGTTGGCAAAAGCCCTCGGAGGAACCCTAGCATGTTCCCGTCCTATCGTAGATAAAGGATGGCTTCCCAACGAACGCCAAGTGGGCAGTTCTGGAAAAACCGTCAAACCAAAACTTTACATTGCCCTCGGAATAAGCGGCGCTTTTCAACATGTCCTAGGAATGAAAAACTCAGAACTCATTATTGCAGTAAACAAGGATCCGAATGCACCAATCTTTGGCGTAGCTGACTACGGCGTTGTGGAAGACCTTTTTAAAATAGTTCCGCAATTGAAAAGCAAAGTGTACGACCTGAAAGGACATAAGTCATAAGCCTTATTGGAAGGTTGGAAATAACGTAGGCGTTTTGAAATAAGCAAGAAACAAAAACACTAGAAAGTAACATCATTAAACTTCCTTCTTTTTAATAACTAGCTTTCATACACAAAATTTTAAATCGCATATAACCCAATTCAAAGCAGAGCAACACAAACAAGGTTTTCATTAGTTTAATTATGCTTTAACAAGACGCAATATTTAATACACAGACCTGCCATTCTATTGTTTAGGAGAGCAACGTTGCAACACTTGAAAAAAGCATCGGCAAAACTAAAAAGGTCTCTGAAAAAGATCAAGTTACCAAAATTTCGTAAGCAACCTAAACAGAAGGTTATTCCGAAAGCGCCGCCAAAACCTGTTCCTAGAGGTTTCAAAGTTATTGAAAGATATCCATTGTATGAACCTTTCGCCCATGTAGCTATAGTGCAGAATCCAAAAACTGGCGAGTATAAGTATATACTTGATGAATTACAGTTGGATCCGTTAGAACAAAACATTTACAATCGCGTCTTAGATATTCTATTGGCAGAAATTGAGTCTCCCAAAGAGGAAATTGACGATCCTCGAAAATTTTTCGCTACCGAAGCGAGACAAATCGTCGATAAATACCGCATCAGCCTCGGATGGTTGCCAGATGTATCTTGGTATAAAATACTTTACCATGCTGAAAGAGACCTTGTAGGTTTCGGAAGAATTGATCCATTAATGCGAGATCCTAACATCGAAGATATATCATGTGATGGCATTGAAAAGCCAGTTTACATATGGCATCGAAAATACGAAAGCATCGAAACCAACCTTGTCTTCCGAGAGGACTCAGAATTAGACAATATGGTAGTTAAATTAGTTCATATGGCTGGAAAACATGTAAGTTCCGCATTTCCGATAGTTGACGCGTCGCTTCCTGGGAAACATAGGCTTGCCGTATGTTATCGACGCGAGATAACACCTTTTGGCACAGCTTTTACAATACGGAAATTCAGAGAAGATCCATATTCTATCATTGACTTGATTAATCTCGGTACGTTCTCTGAAAAAATGGCTGCATATTTTTGGCTATGCCTAGAAAACAGAGCGTCGATTATGATACTTGGAGGCACCGCAGCCGGAAAAACAACAGCACTAAATGCTCTTGCCTGTCTTATCAAGCCTGGAAGCAAAATTATTACAATAGAAGAAACTGCTGAACTAAATCTTTCCCATGAAAACTGGGTTTCCCTAATCGCAAGAAGGAGTTACGGACTTGGTGAAAATCAAACAGGTGAAGTAACACTTTTTGACCTTGTAAAAACTTCCATGAGACATAGACCAGATGTTCTTATAGTAGGAGAAATTCGAGGTAACGAAGCCTATGTACTGTTTCAAGCCATGGCAACGGGCCATGGTGGCATGAGTACGATGCACGCTGAAGACATCGATTCAGCAGTTAAGCGTCTTACTCAGAAACCTATGAACATCGCACCAGCATATATCCCGTTAATGAACATTGTTCTATCAGTTCAAAGGGTACATCTTAGAAAGGAAGGTGAAACTAAGGCATTTAGGCGTGTAATGGAAGTAAATGAAGTTGCTAACTATGAAGATTATCGACGAATCTTCAAATGGCAACCGACGAAAGATGACTATTTATCTTCATTTACAGATGGTGTTATGTTTCCTTACATATCTGAACGCACCGGCTTAAGTAAAAAAGATTTAGAAAGAGAAATTGAGCAACGTGGAAATGTTTTACATTGGATGAGAGAACAGAACATTCGAAGCTACAAAAATGTTGCGGCAATCATCGCGGAGTATTATGCTCGACCGGAAGAGTTCCATGAGAAAGTTTCCTTAGGAGAGGTAAAAACAATTGTCACTGCTAAACACTCTTGAAGGACTTTCCTACCGCTTTTTCGGAAAAATAGCCCCAACGTTTTTGAAGAATGTCTTTGAGTTCAAAGATTATCTTCAAAGAGCAGAAATGAGGATATACCCTGAAACATATGTGTCTTTGATGTTTTTTGTAGCCTTTTTGACTCTTCCTGTCAGTATAGCTGCTATCGTATTTCTTTACCTCTATAAATTCATTCCATTAATCTTCTTAGTACCTACCCCACTATTTGTGATGATTGTTTTTATGCTAACTCCCATCTCTAAAGCCAGTGAACGAGCTCAACGATTAGAACGAGAAATGCCGTTTGCCGCAACGTATGTAGCTGTCATGGCATCGGGAGGAATTTCTCCATATACAAGCTTCAAACGCCTTGCGGAAGCGGACTTGATGCCAGCTATGAGCCAAGAAGCAAAAAATCTAATTAGAGACGTAGAGATTTTCGGCGTAGACCCACTAACTGCAATGCAAAAATCCGCAAAGGGAAATCCACTAGATATCTATCGGGAGTTCGTGGGAGGATACGCTTCAACAGTAATTATAGGAGGCGACATAACCAGCTTCCTTGAAGCTAAGGCAGAAGAGCTGTTTAAAACAAGAGCTGCAAGAGTACGAGCAGCGGCAGAGCGTCTTGGCATGCTTCTAGAGTCATTTATCATCATAATGGTTCTCATGTCTCTGTGCTTCTATATTTTGTTTAGTGTAGAATCTATATATAGCACTGGAATGTCCATGTATTCTGGAATAATATTATACACGTACGTCTTCACGCCGCTTCTTTCGTTCGTGTTTATCTACCTTGCGCATGGAATGCAACCGAAATCTCCAATCACAGATTGGAGGCCTTACAAAGCGTTTGGAATTTGTGCTTTCATAAGTGTAGTAGTTCTTATGCTTCTCACCAATTTCTTGGGCATGATAACTATTCCCTTTCTTACACCTTTAACAACCGTTATCGACCTTCCAACAGCAGTCTCAATAGCTTTAGTGATTTCTGCTGGACCGCCAGCTATTGTCCAAGGGAAACTTTCCAGGGAAAAAGAGAGTACGGAGAAAGGAGTTACTCTCTTTCTTCAAGATCTTACGGAAACTAGAAAGACAGGTCTTGCGCCAGAAAAATGTATTGAAACTCTTTCTGATCGCGAATATGGCAGTTTCGGCAAGCATTTGAAGAAAATAACTGCCGAACTTTCTTGGGGTATCCCTTTAAGGAAAGTTTTCATGGATTTTGTTAAGCGAACTAAGAGTTGGGCAACTCAGATTGTTATGTTTCTTTTGGTCGAGACAATAGATGTAGGCGGTGGCACTATTGCGATGATTGAATCGCTTGCGAAGTTTAGTACTACGACACAAGAAGTTGAAAAAGAAAAGAAGATGGCTGTTAAGCCTTACATAATGATGCCTTATTTTGCGGCTCTTATGTTAGTAGCTACAACGGTTATGATGCTTACTTTTACGACAAGAACAGTTGGACTCGCTGGTCCTAGTACAACGACTAATCCAGTTGACATAGATTCTTTGCTAATTATATTCTCGACCTCTGTTATAATTCACAGCTATTTAATTGGACTCGTGGGAGGAAAAATAAGCGAGGAATCTGTTGCTGCAGGTTTCAAACATTCTGCGTTGTTAACAGTGATTGCCATAATAGCAGCGAAGCTGGCTCCATCATTGATTAGTTTCTAGGGGGTTAATCATTGAC
>JBHIEO010000019.1:0-14894 GCA_046760665.1 Bathyarchaeia archaeon | reverse complement strand
CGGTTTTTCCATCAATTTTCAATCGACCAACCTCAATCATATAAACTCACCTAGTTTCCTACTTCTCAGAACCGCTTTTTAAATAAAGATTGCTACCATAAACACTCTGTGAAACAAACATGTTGACACGACTGAAAAGGCGAATTCAATCCCTACTCACAACTGAGGCAGAACTGCTACACGACTTCGGTTTGACGCCTAATAAAATCAGCGCAATAGGAATCCTTCTCGCTTTTCTAGCCAGCTGGTTCTATGGAACATGGAGAAGCAATCGCCTTTTTCTCGTAGTTGCGCCAACTCTTTTTCTCCTATCCGGGTTCTGCGACGCTCTAGATGGAGCTGTCGCAAGACTTTACGGCGAAACCACAGCCTTCGGCGGCTTTTTAGATTCCCTGCTCGACCGTTATGCAGATGCACTTATTTTCATCACTCTAATAGCCAGCGGTCTATGTGATGTTTTATGGGGCTCTGTTGCTCTCGCTGGCTCCTTGCTGGTAAGCTACGTCCGTGCAAAAGGAGAAGCCGCTGGAGCCAAAATGGAAACAATTGGCTTGGCAGAGCGAGCTGAACGAATAATCATATTGGCAACAGCCAGTTTTGTCGCTTTCTTCTGGCTAGAAGCCCTTAATTGGGGTATAATAATTCTCGCAGTGTTAACAAATCTTACTGTGCTTCAACGTACAATCTACTTCTACCAAACGTCCAAACAAAAAGAAAGCTAATATCTCTTCCTTCGGCGGCGTTTTCGCTCGTTTCTCGCCCGCACCTTCACCACGCCGCGATGTACAGCACATGAAACACAATAATACTTTGTCTCTATAGGTGCAGCAATGTAGGTGCCTTTTTGCCGTAGCTCCTTAGCTAAGGCATAGTCCACCACCGAAACTCTTCGTGAAACACGTTTAGCCTTGTCACGAGGCACAAGTTCACCGCAGCTGTTACACTGCACCAACGAGCTTTTTCCCTTACCACCCTTTGACCTTCCACGGCTTTTTCGCTTTACTGGCAAACGTTTCACGTTCCTTTGCAAATAGTCAATTGCAGAAGAGACTTATATATTCATGCTTGTCGGTTTTAAAGAGAGAAAAAACTTCAATTATTAACACGTTGGGATTTGCAAATAATAATCGGTTTCCTGAGGGCAGCATGTGTTTGACCTAGTTACGATCGGCCACTTTGTGTTAGACCTGATAATTTCACCCAAAATTTCATGTCCAAAAGTAACTCTAGGCGGCCCAGCTACTTTTGTTTCTCTGGCAGCAAAAAAGCTAGGTGCCAAGGTAGGTGTAGTCTCTAAGGTGGGAGGAGATTTTCAGAAACATCTTCCGTGGCTTCGGAGAAACGGTGTAAATTTGTCCTATGTGCAGGTTGTAGAAAACGCCTTTACAACCCGTTTTGTACTCACGTACGACGATGGGAACCGAAAACTTCAACTGAAAAAGAAAGCGCCCCAAATCGCCATAAAAGATGTGCCTGCTTCTTTGCATGCCAGAGCAATTCACGTCGCGCCAGTAGCAAACGAATTTTCAACAGAAATGATTCAAAAGCTGAGAAGCAAAACATCGCTGTTATCCATCGACCCTCAAGGCTTTCTACGAGAATTTGACAGGATAGGTAGCATGAAACTGAAAAGGTTAGGTGACATGAGCTTCCTTAAACAATGTGACGTCTTCAAATCTTCCCTTCAAGAAATTAGGATAATAACTGGACATTCCAAACCTGAAGCTTCAATTAAAACAATTCGTGAATATGGCGTCAAAATAGTCTTAGTCACTTTAGGAAAGAAAGGTATACTGGCAAATCTGGGCGAAGAATTCTATCACATTCCAGCCTGCAAACCTAGAATCCTCAAAGACTCAACGGGCGCCGGCGACGTTTTCATCGGTGCCTTTCTGGCAGAGTACCTTAAAGGCAAAGAACCGTTGTGGTGTTGCTGTGTCGGTTCAGCCGCCGCGTCCTTTGTCATAGAAGACGTTGGCTCTCAGCGTTTCGGTGAAGAAGACAAAGTTTACGAGAGGGCAACTAAAATATATGAGAAAGGGATTAAGCCATTGCCACACGACACGATTGTTTAGGGGGCTTGCTGTTGGGAAGAATCGACAAAGGCGTAAAATGCAGCGTTTCCAAATGCGAAAAAGACGCGGTGCGTTCCATCTCTGCAGGCAAAGTAACCGCTGCTGGGCTAGATATCGATGCTGAGAGGAGAGCATATCTCTGCAAGGAACATTATAAAGAGTTCAAAAAGGCCACTAAGAAAGATCGAACATTGGAAAAATGGAGACACAGAGGCACACTTTAGACGTTTGCTTTGAGAAGGGCAAAGGCAATTGTTATTTTTTCGCAAGCATTTTTTAGAAAGGCTAATCTACTTAAGACTAAGCCAATTAAAACAGGTTGAACAGTTTGCGGATACTTCAACTGCACTCAAACTACATCGAATACAAGCCTATACAAAAAGAAATCGACTTAGCTGAGGAAGTGAAACGGGAAGAAAGACGAGTAGAGGACGTTGTTGTTCTCTTCACCGCCGTTGAAGAAGGCGACAACCAAAACGTTGCGAAGCAAGCCGTCAGAGAGGTTCAAGATTTTCTAAAGAAACTCAAAGTCAACAAGATTCTAATCTACCCCTATGCCCACTTGAGTAGCAACTTGGCAAAACCAGCAATGGCGCTTAAAGTTGTCAAGGCGATGGAGAAATATGCAAAGGAAAAGGGGATAGAAACCTTTCGTGCACCCTTCGGCTGGAACAAACAATTCACCATTTCAATAAAGGGACACCCATTGGCAGAACAGTCAAGAGCCATTCTACCAAGCGAAGTGAAAAAAGAGGAGAAAATTTCTGAAGCTTTAAAAGCTGAAGAAAAAATCAAATCTTTTTGGTACATCCTCGAACCAGACGGAACCCTGGTGCCTGTTGAAAAATTTGATTTCACTGAACATGAAAATCTTGAAAAGTTTGCCAAATACGAAATCTCGAAGATGAGAGCAAGTCAACAGATGCCTCCCCACATAAAGTTGATGAAAAGACTTGAACTCGTCGACTATGAACCCGGCAGTGACCCTGGAAACTTGAGATGGTATCCGAAGGGGCGGCTAATCAAATCTTTGATTGAGCAGTTCGTCACAAGCACCATGCTAAAGTACGGCGCCATGGAAGTTGAAACTCCAGTCATGTATGACTTTCACCACCCCAGCCTAAGTGACTACCTGGACCGATTCCCTGCAAGACAATACATCATAAAATCTGAAGACAAGGACCTCTTTCTCAGATTTGCCGCGTGCTTCGGCCAGTTCCTTATGCTCCATAACACTCAGTTCTCCTATCGCCAACTTCCCTTACGAATCTACGAACTGACAAGATACAGCTTTAGACGAGAGAAAAGCGGCGAAATAGCTGGGCTACGACGGCAACGAGCCTTCACGATGCCAGACTGCCATGCAATCTGCTCCGACTTGGAACAAGCAAAGAAAGAATTTGTTGTTCGCTTCAACTTGTGCAGGAAGGTCTTAGAAGGTCTTGAATTAGAAAAAGAAGACTATGAATTGGCAATAAGGTTCTCAAAGGATTTTTACGAAAAAAACAAGGATTTCATAGTCTCGTTAGCAAAGTTGTTCGCGAAACCGGTTCTTATTGAAATGTTCAAAGAAAAAGCGTTCTACTGGGTTTTAAAATGGGAATTCAACTTCGTCGACAACCAAGACAAAGCCTCCGCATTATCAACCGACCAGATTGACGTAGAAAACGCCTACAGATACGACATCACCTACATTGACGAAAAAGGCGATAAGCAAAACCCACTAATTCTACACTGCTCGCCCAGCGGCGGAGTTGAAAGATGCGTCTACGCGATGCTGGAAAAAGCGTACCGAGAACAACAAAAAGGAAAAACACCGATTCTTCCCCTTTGGCTTTCACCCACACAAGTCAGAATAATACCCGTCTCAGACAAGTTCACGAAAGACGCCGAAAAAATTGCCGAAGAAATTGGCCGATACAAAATACGTGTAGACTTTGACGACCGCTCTCTCACCATGCAAAGAAAAGTCAGAGAAGCAGAGACCGAATGGATAAACTACATAATAGTTATCGGCCAAAAAGAAATCGACTCAAAGATTCTACCAGTTCGAGACAGACTTGCCGGAAAAATCGTAAAGATGAAACTTCAAAAACTGGTGGACAGCATTTTGAAAGAAACAAAAGGCAAACCTTTCAAACCCTTACCGCTGCCTAAAAAACTATCCCAGCGGCCTCAATTTTATGGCTAAACTTGGCTTACAAAAAGTATATCAAGCAATCATGAATATGTAGAAAATCCAAAAAGGGAGGTTTAAAATGGAGCAGAAGGAACTTCTCGTCTACATCGACGGGAAGTACTATCCGAAATCCGAAGCCAAAATTTCAGTCTATGACCATGGCTTTCTTTACGGAGATGGCGTATTCGAGGGAATACGAGCTTACAACGGCAGCGTATTTAAACTAAAAGAACACATCGACAGACTATACGCGTCTGCCCGCGCTATCCTGCTAGAAATCCCCATGACAAAAGAAGAAATGATCAATGCAATCATAGAAACGCTGAAGAAAAACAACCTTACCGACGCTTACATCCGCCTAGTTGTTTCTAGAGGCATAGGCGACTTAGGCCTCGACCCTAAAAAATGCTCCAAACCGACAACAATAATCATCACTGACCGAATAAAGCTACACGAAGGAGAAGCAAAAGAAAAAGGCATAACGTCTATAATTTCGTGGGTCAAACGAGACCCTGTAGACGCAACAACACACGAAGTAAAATCGTTAAACTACCTAAACAGCATACTTGCCAAGATTGAAGCTAACACAGCAAATGTTGACGAGGCAATATGCCTAAACAAAAACGGATTTGTATGCGAAGGCGTTGCAGAAAACATATTCATCGTATCTAACGGCGTAATTCTGACTCCGCCGACGTCTACAGGTGCCTTACGAGGGATAACAAGAAAAGCTGTCATCGAAATCGCACAAAAACTCGGATACACAGTGCTTAAGAAAGAAATTACACCAACAGACCTATTCATCGCAGATGAAGTATTTTTCACGGGAACAGCAGCAGAGATAATTCCAGTAAAGGAGATAAACAAACGAAGAATCGGAGACGGAAACCCAGGTCCAGTTACGAGAAAGTTGATGGAAGAATACCAAAAACTGGTGAGAGACCCTAAGGAAGGCGTACTAATTCGCTAAAACGCAAACTCAATCTCAAACTATGACTTCATGAATTTTTCCAACATGTCAAACGCATTTTCCAAAACGTCAATAGGCGGCAAAAACACCCCCCTAAAGTGGCCTACACCATACGTGTTACAAAAGCCTGAACCGTGCACAAAAAGAACTCCCGTCTTTTTTAAAACATCTAGAACAAATTCTAGGTCGGTTTTCCAACGGTGCCCAACCTCATGCACTCTGGGAAAAACATAGAAAGCTCCCTTCGGCTTTGTACAGCTAATTCCCTCAATTTCATTGAGACGCCTCCAAGTATAATCTCTTCTTCTACGCAATTTTTCAACCATCTTTGTAATATGCTCCTGTGGGCCGTTCAGAGCTGCTGCGCCAGCCTTTTGCACGGGAGTGTTAGTGCATAGCCTGATTCGAGTTTCTTTTTTGACGCTTTCCTTGAGTGTCTCTAACTTTCCTTCAGGGTCATGGAAATAGAAATATCCTAATCTCCATCCAGTAGCTAAATAAACCTTAGAGAAACCATTTAAACCAACTACTGGAAAATCCTTTGCAACGCAAGCGGTGCTTACAAACCTTTCTTCATACACTATCCTATCATAAATTTCATCAGACAAAACCAACAAATCTTTCTCTGCTGCTAAATCAACAATTTCCTTTACCGTTTTATCATCATAAACGGCGCCGCAAGGATTATTTGGATTTATTACTACAACACCCTTTGTTCTCTTAGAAATTTTTGACCGAATATCCTCTACATCAGGTTTCCACTCTTCTTCTTCAATAGTCCTGTAGGCTATAGGTTTTCCCTCAAAAAACTTAGCATACGAAGTATACGGCGGATATGTTGGCCCAGGCACCAAAATTTCATCGCCCTGGCCAATTATCGCCGCCATTATCATGAATATGCCTTCAGAAACTCCCGTGGTGACTATGACGTCTTCAGGTGAAATGTCTATACCGTTAACTCGTTTTTCTTTTCTGCAGATCGCTTCTCTTAACTCGAAAAGCCCCTCCGACGAACTGTACCAGTTTGCTCCAGACTTCACTGCTTCAAATAAAGCCAGCTTGACGTACTCAGGCGTGTCGAAGTCAAACTTCACTGGGTCACCTATGTTAAGATAAGTTATTTTCTTTCCAGCTTTTTCAAGTTCTTTAGCGAACTCTATAACGTCTCTGATCGCATATTCAATTGTGCTCACTCTTTTAGTGACTTTAAAGGACGCTGTCAACCTGTTCACCTAAATAACTAGTTTTTCCGGCTCCACATTCCGCTGCTTCATGCCCAAGTCGCTCACCCTAAACTTCTTGCCTCCATAAAGGTTTGCATATTTTTCACCAACATACAACGCCGCAGCAATTCTACCTATAGCATCACTTTTCATGTTTCCACTTCCACTGCAGCTACCCACCACCAACAAATCATTTTCTTCAAAGATAACTGGTTGACCGTCAATAGTGTTAAGCGCATACTGACCTGCCCAAGAACTGTATGGTTGTGCTCCTAAAAACTGAGGGAAATACTTTGTGATTACTTGATAGATTCCATAACGGTAGAAATTTTCTTCAGGCTGCGGGTCATCTTCTAGCTGGAAGGCTCTTGGAAAATGGTCTCCATAGCTTAACCAAAAAGCCTTCTCCTCTAACGCTGGCTTAATATAAACAGTAGGTTTTGGCAAAATTGTGAAAGGCATACAATTTTCTACATTAAAGCCATGGACATTCAGCAACTGTTTTAATGCCGTCGTGGAAGCCTTTACAGAAAAAAGTTGGCGTTTTATAGGCTCCATAGGCACGTAAACTCCAACCGGATAAAGCAAAGTGTTCGCCCACACACCCGCAGCAATTATGGTCTTCTTCGCTTTAATTACACCCCGGTTAGTGTAAACTCCGGCAACTCTAGATTTTTGCCAGAAAAAAGGCTCATCCGGCATGCCTAAAGGCTCTTCCGGCTCTACAAGTATCTTCTCAGCTTTAGTTGCATATCGAATCTCGCCACCCATTCTTTTAAACTCAGTTTCGTAGAACTGAACTAGCAAGTCTATGTCAATAGACCCTGCCTTAGGAACAAAAACTCCCTTTTCCACATCTGCTAACCCCATCATTTTAGCCTCCTCATCCGTCGTAACCTTTGTTCTAAGATTGAGCCTATCTCTCAACTCTTCTTCTTCATACACCTCATATTCAAGACCGTTTTCCACCATCGATTTCAGCACAGACTCCATTATTCTATAGTCTTCCTTTGAAAAAAGCCACAAATACCCCGCCCATTTTAACTTCAAATTCACACCTAGCTGGTTTTGAACATGCTTAAAGAACTCAACTGTGGTGTCCACTAGAGTGAGGTTTGTGTTAGAATAGAAGAAACATCTGAACATTGCAGCGCTTTTAGCAGTGTTTCCTTGACCAGCAGCACTCATCTTATCTATGACGAGAATTAAATCCTCAGGCCGCCGTTTTTTCATATGATATGCCGTTGCCAGCCCGATTATACCTGCACCTACAACCACAGCATCGTATTCTGCCATCTCGTTTCATCTCTTATGAAAGCTTGAAGTATTCAGTTCATTGATTCTTGCATTTAAGCTTCACTAATTGAAGAACAAGCGCTGAATGAACTGTTCCAAGCTAGAGTGTTGCTATGCAGAAGGGAGAATTACTTCTTTTTTAGCCAGAAAGCCCTGAGTGGTGTGCACTGTTATAGTCATTTTCTCGCCTGCCCAATTTTCCCAGTTTAAGCGTTCGTCTTCACACAGAATTGTGACGTTGAACCCCTTTTCAAGCACGTAACCTGTTGCATTCGTGGCTACCGTGAATGTTTCGTTTCCAACACTTATCGTTATGTGAGTCAGGTTAACATGGTGTGGAGACTGTAGGTCGTTCATTAGAATGAATTGGGTCGTGTTAAGTTGAGGATAAGTAATGTTTGACAACGTTAAGACTACAGGATCCGAAAAAGTTCTTGTATAGACAACACGATAGCCTTGCAAAGTCTCAATAGAAATACTGTTCACAGCTCCTAAATAGCCACTGTCGGTCTCCACGTCCCAAAGCGACCAGCGGCAAACGAACACTCGGCTTTCGTTTTCAAGAATTCGATATGGAAATGTAATAGGCTGATCATTTACTGAAATGTTCTCAGACGGAATTTTATCTGTTGACAAATATATCTCAGATATATCAAGGGGAATGCTTGACCGATTTAGAACAGTTATGTTGAATTCACTGATGGTTATAGCCGTATTGTAGGCGAATGCTGTCACTACCAACCTAACCGATTCTGTTTGATACGATTTTGCGGCGCCAGAACCGTCTTTAACGAACACAGCTACTGTTATCTCTTGTCCTGCATATTCCCCCCAATTCATTTTGCATTTAAAAGTTATTTCCTCGCCTTTTTTAAGAGGATATGGAATTGATGGCTCTACAGATTCCCTAGGAATATAATAAATTGTTTCTACATCATCAATAGTAGTAACTATGGCGATGCTGGTTATGTTCGCATCACCCTTCGAATAAGAGGGATTTAAAACAGCCACATCGAAGTAAGTGCTGTTTTCAATAGGAAATGTGACATTCATGATTGTTATGGTAGTAACGCCTTCTGGAACATTAAAACCTATTTCCACATAATAGCCTTCAGTCCATAAATATGACAACACAGCACCTATTATCCCAGATACTAAAAGTAAAATTATTAAAGAAAGCGTTGAAATCCCTTTCGTGTTTTTCGATGTAACGTGCATTTTTTGGTTCCTCGTTTAAAGGTGATGTTTATTCTGTTTCGTGAAGGGGGTAAATAAGTATTCGGTTATAAGGAAGGATGTTACTATTTCTGTCAATCTATCTGCGTCTTCTTTGACGCTTTTGAATTATCTTACCACTAGTACGGGGCACGGCGCATATGTCACTACTCCGCTGGCTACACTTCCTAGAAGAAATCTTTTGATTCCTGTCCTGCCTTTGGTTCCTATAACAATAAGGTCGCAGCCTTCTTTTTCGGCGACCTCTGTGATTGCCTGGACAATTGATGGACGATTTTCAATGATTTTTGTTTCCACCGGGACTTTAACCTTCTTCGCCATTTCCCTTACTTTATTTAAGTAGGTTTCCACCATCTTTCTTTCTTCACGAGATACTGTTAACGGGATAGGAGGCACTGTAGGGGTTGGCATACCCTCTATAGGTGTAGGCGTAAAAGCATAGGCAGCCAAATGCATCACATGTACAACAATAAGATTTGCCTTTCTTCTTTTCGCTATATCTATCGCGTATTCTGCAGCCTTTTCTGACGGCTTTGACCCGTCAACTGGAACTAAAATCTTAGTAATGGAGATATCTGTTGACATTTTCCACCCTCCTAATCCTTTCTGTGGATTTCTGACTTAAACTTTATGAGAGAAACCAAGCTATCTTTTCAATAATGTTTCCAACTAAATCTTCAGACGATTTCTTACAGGCACTGGTTAATCCGTGGTATCAAGCTCTTCAAAATCCAATAGAAGCCCAAAACCGCACTCTACAAGATTTAATAGGGCATTATGAAAAAACCGAATACGGAAAACGACACTCCATAGAAAGCGTCAAAACCATACCAGACTTTCAATCAAGTTTTCCTAAACTTAACTACGAAAAGCTACAACCATTTCTGAAAGAAGTAAGGGAAGGAAAATATCATGTCATGCTTTCAGAACGTCCTCTTTGCTGGGTTATGACAAGGGGTTCCACAGGTGTCTCAAAAATTCTTCCTGCTACGAAAACACATCTCGAACAGATATTTTCTTGTGGGGCTAGAGCTCTAATTAACTATGCGTTGAGAAAAAATGATTTCGCTGTGTTGACTGGGAAAATTCTCAATCTCAACTTTCCTTCCACCGTAGCCACCATGGAGACGGAGGGAAAAACAGTGACATACGGCTACAGTTCAGGTTCGTATGCCAAACTGAACCCCATGCTTAACCAAGTAAGCTTATTGCCAAAACAAGAAGAAATTGATGCACTTGGGTCTGGCATAGCGAGGCCAGATTGGGAAAGAAGATTTGAGCTTGTTTACCAGAAAGCGTTAGACCAGAATATTACTGCGGCAATTGGTGTTACACCAGTTATCTTATCGTTTGCCAAATACGTTACGAGGATGCATCGAAAAAAGCCAAAGGAGTTGTGGAACTTTCGAGCTCTCTTTTGCACAAGTGTGAGAAAAATTCAATTCAAGTATGCACCTAAGTTAAAATCCTATTATGGCGAGATTCCTATTGTAGAAATGTATAGCGCCACGGAAGGCGTATATGGGCAGCAACTTGACGACCTCCCCTACATTAGTCCTAATTATGATAAATACCTGTTTGAGGTTGAAACTGGGAAAGGGATTAAACTGCTTCACGAACTTAGAAGAGGGGAATGGGGAAGATTGATTGTTTCATCTTGTCTCTTTCCGCGGTACGACATAGGAGACATGATTGAAGCTATGGGAAAAAACTATTTCCGAGTTTTTGGCAGAGCAACCGTCTTGACTATTTTGGAGCATAGATTGTATAGGCTTTTGTATGGATGGTTTCTCTAAGGTCGTGGGTGTCTTCTAGATGCTTTAGCTGCTCCGTGGATAACAAAAATAATGATCAGTATTCCAACTATCATCAGAAAGAACGGCCAGAAAGGTTGGTTAAGAACAGTTGTTATTAAAGAAACTATTCCAAAGGTTATAATGATTAAACCGAAAATTAAAGTCCAAAAACGAGTTGTTTCCTCCTTTTCGTGTTTCTCAGCTTTTTCTTCCTTCTCCTCTTTTTCGTGTTTCTCGTATTTTTCATAAATCTCTTTAGAAACCATTTCAGCTTTAAGTGAAGTTCCACATTTAGGACAATACTTCATTTCTTCATTGACTTCATTCCTACATTTTGGACAATATGGCAAATTGTTTCACCATAATTCAACTAATGTTTTGCTAGTAGCAAATATAAGCGTTAAAAGCCAATTTGTGGGTCACGCTTTAACGATTCTATTGTTCTTCCAGAGAAGAAACTCATGAATCTTTGATAAACACTTATCTTGCCACTTCGAAAAACTATCGTTTAGGAGTATCATTGATTTATGAAGAACCCAGTGTTAGAAAATATTTCCCGGCGAAGAAGTATTCGCAGGTTTAAACCTAAACCAGTTTCTCGAAAAGCAATAAACCAAATTGTGGAAGCGGCTCAGAGAGCTCCTACAGCTTGTGGCATGCAAACTTACAGCTTTATTCTCATCACAAATCAACAAATTCGAAAGGAAATCTACAACGCAATAGGCGAGCAACAATGGATGAAACAGGCTCCAGTTTGGATTATGATATGCGCAGACATGACACGTCAACTCCAGCTTTTCAAATTGTTAAGAGTTGAAACAAGATTTGGTCCGTTAAGCATGCTACTTTCGGCTGTGATTGATGCTGCTTTAGCGGCAGAAAACATGGTGATTGCTGCTGATGCTCTGGGGCTAGGTTCGGTGTTTATCGGTAGTGTCTGGGGCAATCTGAAAGGAGTGGCTAAAATATTGAAGTTGCCGAAAAGTGTCCTTCCAATCGTGTTAATTTGCTTGGGATATCCTAATGAAAATCCGCCAACAAGACCCCGCTGGCCTCTTGAAGCTGTGTTGCATGAAAACGAATACAAAATGCCATCTAAGGAGCTCATGAAAAAGTACTATACAGAAGCAAATCAGCAACTAGTCGAAATGCGATACTTCAGAAGAGGGGTTCGCAATTGGGCAGAACATTGGCAAAGGAAGTTTCCATTAAGCGAAATGAATAAGTGGGAAAAGCAGTTGAGAGAGGATTTGCGAGAACTTGGCTTCGTGCCATAATGGCTTCATTCAAGTGAAAGTTTTTCCAACTGCTTTAACACATACTTTCGGATTTCCTTCGGCTTGGGCAACTTTGCAACAACTTTCCCTTTTTTGACAAGGGGTTTTAGCATGCGCTCCATTTTTCCTCCGCATTCTGGGCATCTCGGTTGAGAGTCATGGTAAGGCAAAACTATGTCAGCTAAACATTTTCGGCATCGCCACACTTCCTTTCTTCCTCCAAGCTTGCCTCGTTTTGCACATAACTTTCCATTAACCTCAACTATGTCCATGGCGAAGTTTACAGTAGGCGAGTTGCTTACATACGTGCCTACACCAAACGCGTCTACACCTGCTTCGCTCAGTTGTTTGACTGATTCTTCGTTTAAGCCTCCAGAAACGAAGATCTTGACATGCTCATAGCCGCGAAGATCAAGTTCCCAACGTACCTCCCGCACAATCTCTGCAAAATTGCCTTTGCGGGACGATGGTGTGTCCAGACGCACGGCATTCAGCTTTTTTAAAGCTTCAGCAGCCATAACTGCCTCCATCTTCTCGTCCGAATATGTATCTACTAAGGCAACTCGAGGCACATCTTCTTCAACTATGCTATCAAAAGCTTTCCATGCCTTAATTTGATCACCTACAACTATGATAAGGGCGTGGGGCATAGTTCCCACAGGTTCGGTCTCTGTTGCTTTAGCACCCGTTAGACAGCTAACAGCGTCAAATCCGCCAATGAACGCCGCGCGGTCTATCATAGGTGAGAGAGATGGATGCATACGGCGGATACCAAAGGAAATAAGACTTTTGTTTTCTGCGACTTTCCTTATTCTCGCCGCTCGAGTGGCAATTCCTGAAGCTTGGCAAATAAGACCTAAAAGAGGAGTTTCGTAGAGACAGAACTCTCCATAAGGGCCCTCAATTCGTGCAACAGGTTCACGAAAACCTCGGCAATCTCTAGAATAGAAAGCTGTCCCTTCAGGCATTGAATAAACGTCAACGGGGACACCTTTGAATAGATGGGCTAACTCTTCGACACCGCATAAAATGCCCCAAGGCCAGTTTTCTGGAAGAACGCCAGGAGTTACTTCCGCTATCACGTGTGTTTTTTCTAAACCCTTAGCTTCTAAAATTTGTTTCGTGCGGACAAAATAAATGTCGGTGGTTTCAGCTTGTTTAATCTCTTCTTCAGAGGCAACGTGAAAAAGGTGCATCTAAACTCTCTCCGCGGTGCGTCTTCTTTCAACTAATTATAGCGATGTTTATTTAAAGATTCAAGCATTGCTTACTAACAAAAGTAGCTGAATGAACCCAACCTCAACCACTGCTGCTACAAAAAATAACGAATAAACCGTCAAAAGGCTTCTCATAGTCATGCTTCTTCTCAATGTTTTCTGGATGGTTAAATAAATTCCATAACCTTCAATTATTCCATTAGGCAAGCTTAACAGGACAACTGCGGCTAAGCCGCTCAAAATTACACTCCCGAACACAATCATACTAGTTCTAAAAATACTCAGAAAAATAATCATAAAAGTAAATATCAAAGCAAAAAGGCGTGGATGCTGCAGCACAACATATTCGTACTTTCTTGGTTTAAAGAAAGAGAGAACTAGCTCGACATAAAAAGTCATTGCAAGTAGAATAAGAGAAACCGCAAGAACATTGTGGATGAACACTAGTACCACAGCAATCCGCGGATTGGCGAACAAATTTCCAGAGTACTCAAAAAAAGCCAGATTTTCGACGTATGCTAGAGCTAAGAAAATCAACAGGGTTATGCCAAGAAATACTGTTCTTTTTTTCGAGACCATTGTAAAAGCCACAAAACCTACGCGTTCATAACTAAGTTAATAAAAATGTTGCTTACCTTTTCAATTCACGTCTTATTTCAAACACAACTGTTCCGCCAAAGGTATATGGAGGACCTGGATCGAGACATTGAACATAACCTATATCCCCTTCTTCTTTCGCTAACCCCAATTCCTTAAAGCTCGTTCCTCTACTCAATGCAATAAGCATAGAGAACATTGAGCCCAACGCATGAATACATAAAGCATTCGTCTCGTCCAAGATGATTTTTGGTTCATCAAAGACTATTCTATCTCCAACTTTGAACACGGGACACTTACCACGTATTTCCTTAACCTTTACAGCAAGCCTATTAACGTATTTCATAAACTTCCCTAACACCTTTCTTGTTGCATCTAAACTTTATTTCTTAGGGTGGATTTTTCTGCAGGTTAGCAAACACTTAAGAAAGACCTTCATATAAGTGGATAAAAGCTCTGCAAAGAAAGGAGTTAATATTCGTCATGAAAACGAAATGCCCGGCTATCATCAGCGTGGGCAGAACCAGGTTTGAAGAGCATTATGAAAGAGAGCCTGAAAATTTGGTTGAGGAAGCTGGACTGGCAGCTTTAGGCTCAGCAAATATTGAACGAAAAGATTTAGATGCTTGTCACTTTGCAGACTACTTTCTTCCCATAACCAACAAAATAGGACTTGAAGAAGGCTTTCTCTCTGAACTCTTAGAACTAAATGTTCCTATGGAAATCACACGATCCTTCAGCTCTGCCCTCTCCAATGCCTGCCACGCCATTCTAGCAGGAAAGTATAACCTTGCGCTTGTAGGCGGTATGGAAAAAATGACGGACCGTTGGGACAAAATTAGAGACGACCTCATGCTTCTTGAAGATCCATGGAGCTATTATGCTGGATGTACCTCTGAGGCTAATCATGAGCTCATGCTTAGAGCGTATATTAAAAAATATGGAATTGCCGGTGAGCAGCTTGACATTCTGAACAAAGCGTTGGCCGAGTTCTCTGTAAGAAATCACCGTAACGCCATGAAAAACAA
>JBHIEO010000018.1:0-15461 GCA_046760665.1 Bathyarchaeia archaeon | reverse complement strand
CGCTTCTCATGGTAAACACCATTTTAAAAAACAATAGAAAAATTAGAAACAAGGTTAATGAAGTGCTGGCAGAGGTAGATAAGGAGTTCAAAGGTAAGGTAGATGTTAAGCATTTAATAGATGTACTCTATGAGAATGGGGGCATAGAAAAAGTCAAAAATGCGGTCACTCAACCTTTTAAAGAGTTAATGGTTGCGACTCAGCCTGGATGCCACTTAACCAAACCTAAAAGGTTACATTTCGGACTTTTCAGAGGTTTCACTGCATTGGATGAACTGGTGGCAGCTACTGGTGCTGAAAGTGTTGATTATGAACGGAAAGAAATGTGCTGCGGTGGACCCCTTCGAGACATAAACGACGACCTTGCAAGACAAGTAGCAAAACAAAAACTGATTAACATAAGAAATGCGAAGGTAGACTGCATTGTCACAGTTTGTCCATTCTGTTATATAGAACTTGACCTGGGTCAACTGGAAATCAAAAGACACTTTAATGAAGAATTCAATTTGCCTGTACTGCATTTTATCGAGCTTCTCAGATTAGCTATGGGTATGAAACTAACCAATGCTGAGGTCAAAACGCACAAGATTCCCATTACCGGGATTATTAAGGAGCACATGTAGGAGGAGGAAAAATTGGAAGAAAAGACAGTAATGGTTGTTGGAGGTGGAGTTTCAGGAATCCAAGCATCCCTTGACTTAGCGGCCAGAGGTTTCAAAGTATACCTTGTAGAAAAGTCACCCAGCATAGGTGGAAGAATGGCGCAACTTGACAAAACCTTTCCAACCATGGACTGTTCAATGTGCATTTTGGCGCCAAAAATGATTGAATGCTCACATCATTCTAACATTCAGTTGCTCACATATTCTGAAGTGACAGCCCTTAAAGGCTCGGTTGGAGAGTTCACAGTGACTGTTCTTAGAAACCCACGATATGTCGATGAATCAAAATGCACTGGATGCGGTACATGTGCCCAACACTGCCCTGTTGAGGTGCCTAATGAGTTTGATGAAGGACTTGGCATGCGCAAAGCCATATACATGCCATTTCCACAAGCAGTTCCAAGAGTTATGACCGTTGATAAAGTTAACTGCTTGGAATGTGGACTATGCGAAAGTGTATGTACTGCAAAAGCAGTTAACCTAACCCAACAACCTGAAGAAATAGAGCTAAATGCGGGCTCAATTGTCGTCGCTGTTGGCTTTGATCTTTTCGATCCATCAGCAATTACAACTTACGGATACAGACGATACAAAAATGTTGTAACTGCCCTTGAATTAGAACGACTCCTCTGCGCATCTGGCCCCACAGGTGGCCATTTGACAAGACCTTCAGATGGAAAAATTCCAAGAAAAGTAGCCTTTATTCAATGTGTTGGCTCAAGGGACTGTCGATTTGGAAACACGTATTGTTCCAGCATTTGTTGTAAGTATTCTGTGAAAGATGCTGTTCTCATTAAAGAGCATTATCCAGAAACTCACATTTGCATTTTTTACATTGATTTGCGGGCTTTTGGAAGAGGTTTTCAAGAATTTGTGAATCGGGCGAAAAGCGAGTATGCCATACGGTTTATTCGAAGTAGCCCGGGTGAAACTATTGAAGACCCAGAAACAAAAAATCTTCTCATCTGGTATGAGGACACTACGAGCGGAAGTATTCAAAAATTAGAGTTCGATCTAGTTGTGCTTTGTCCAGCTTTGGTTCCGCGGAAAGGTGCTGAAGAACTTGCGAAAGTACTTGGAATAAAGATTGACAAATATGGTTTCATTAAGTCGTTAAACGACATCACCAATCCAGTTGATACTACTGTCCCAGGAATATTCGCTTGTGGCTACTGTGTAGGCCCAAAAACCGGAGACATCCCAGACTCTATTATGCAAGGTAGTGCAACAGCTGCTAGAGTCTCGGAAGTGCTGTTAAGAGGGAGCGATATATGAAGGAAAAACCAAGAATTGGAGTCTTTGTATGTCACTGCGGAATTAACATTGGAGGAGTTGTTAATGTTCCAGAAGTTGCCGAATACGCAAAGACGCTACCAAATGTTATCCACGCTGAAGACAACATTTACACATGCTCCGAAGCTGGACTGAGCAGCATTAAGGAAGCCATCCAGAATCATAAATTAAACAGGGTAGTTGTAGCTTCATGTACACCGCGAACGCATGAACCTTTGTTTAGGTCAGCTTGTAGAGAAGCTGGATTAAATCATTACCTTTTCGAAATGGCAAACATCCGAGAACATTGTTCTTGGGTGCATCCACATGAACCTAAAAAGGCGACAGAGAAAGCTAAGGACACTGTTAGAATGGCTGTAGCAAGAGCGATGTTGCTTAAGCCTTTGACTCTCTTAATGGAATTTCTTTATAATCTCAAAACTTTAAAGCCTCAACGTTATTGTTTAACGTTTAACGTTTTTACTCCATGAAGTATGCAATATGCCTAAACAGCTTTTCATTATATCCCTTTAAACTCTGAAAGGAGACCATCCTCTTTAATGACCACGTGGCCTTTATTGGGGCTGCAGCTCCCTTTTGACGGAACTTGCTGATAATTAGTCCTGTTTATGAGATTCGTGTTAAGCTAAAGTCTTAAAGGGTAGAATAACTCACTCTAGATTTATGCCGTACAAGTTCAGCTTTGACCTTTCAAGAATATCTAAGGCTTTCTTTAGAGAACTTGCAAACATTGCTAATGAAAAAGGTCTGCACAGAAAATTTGGAGAGCATGCTAGACATTTAGCTGAAAAGTTTAGAATTCAAGAAGTCACTGGCTTGGAGGTTTCTGACGCTTTAATGCTTGTCGAAGACCTTGTCGACATATATGTTAGAAACATTTCTGAAACGCAAAGGTTTCGCAAAACAAAAAAACGGGCTCTTCTTCTGCCCCACTGTGCCCGAAAGTACATGGATAGCCGTTGCCAAGCACGTTTCAATCCCAAAATTCCTTCTTATAGTTGTGGCCATTGTTCAGAAGACTGCTTGGTCAACCAAGCTTCAAGATTAGCGGAGAAAAGCGGCTATGACGTCTTTGTTCTTGCTGGCAGTTCTTGCGTTCCTCAAATATTGAAGAAGAATGGTTATGAGGGTGTTATAGGTGTTGCCTGTAGCCATGAGTTGAAAATGGGTGGTGACTATCTTCGGCAGTTAGGCTTGACTGGTCAAGCAATGCCCCTTACTAAGAATGGTTGTGCAAATACCAAATTTAACTTGGAAACTTTGAAGAAAATTATGGCTTATTCTTAGAGTTGTCTGTAAAGTAAGAAATAGACTAAATCGCCAAGCCGCATTCTAAAAGTAACAGTAAAACAGATGCCAAAACTCTTTAAGGGGGAAAAATCTAGGTACACCTAGTTTATTCTTTAACCAGTTTAAGGACAAAGACAACTCCGATCAGAAAACAGACAAAACCTAAAATCATTGCATATGTCTGAGGAATAACCTTACTTATCACAAGTACGGAATACGTCGGTCCAATGAAACATAAGATTGCAGCCAAAACTGCATACAACATTTGCTTAACTTCCCTTCTTCCAAATCGACTAGTAGCTTTCATTAAATATCCTCCATCCGCAGAAAATACTTCTAGCTTTACTATTAACCTTTTTCTCTATAATCACTACTGAACCTCTCTCCCCAAAACTTTCATCAACAACTTGAACACCGAAAACCCTGCATCTTTATCTGACTGCAATCCATTAGTCGTACCCAAAAGACAAATCCCGTCTAACCCTCGCTCTTTTGCTAGACCTAACAACAACCCTGTTGCGCCCATAATTCGGCCTTTCCCATAGATGATGCCGCCTTTTCCCATAACTTCTGCAGCCAACTCATTTGATGTAGCAGCAACATAAACGTCCTTTCTCTCACTTGAAACAGGTACACCACCAACAGTGACTATAAAATCACAACCCAGCTTCTGCACAAAATCTAAAATCTCTTCACAGATTTCGTAATGCGCCACAACATTATCCAACGGAGGCTGAGAATCCCCAGTCAAAACGACTACACTCAACCTCTCTCCAGACGATGACGCATAAAACTTGTAACGTGGAAGATCACAAATCCCCTGACCACTAACAACGACATAGTCTGGAAAAAATGGTGAGTAGTACTCCGCAAACAGTCTGGCTTCACTAAATTGAATTAGTAATTGTGCAGCAATCTTCCCTACATTTCCGAATCCAGGCAGCCCTTCTACGAAAACGGGACTATCAAGCTTCGGACGAAACCGCTGAAGGATATACGAGTTTTCCAAATCCACACACAGCTAAAAGAAACATTGTAGGGTGTTATAATGCTTTTCGCATGTCTTTTAACCTCAAAACATTTAAAACGTGCCATAACATCAGATTTGAAAGGGAAGCGGGGTGGGGTAGCCAGGTTTAACCCGCTGGGCTCATAACCCAGAGATCAGTAGTTCAAATCTACTCCCCGCTACCAAAACTATACCTTGCTGGATTCAACTGCAACCTACGCGATCGATCGCAACATTTTAATTATTGCTCTTTTTCTTTTGAATTGAGGGAAAATACAATGTCTAAGAGAAAGCATAAGAAACGTAGTTTCGATATTTTTGGTCTTTTCGAGGATAACTTTCTGTTAGACAACAACCTTCTATCTGCATCAAGCTCTGGATACTCTATCTCTGTCACTTATGGAAGTGATGGAAAACCTCTAGTAAAAGTTCAAACACAAGGGAATGTAGATAAGGATGCTTTGAGAAGCGAGTTAAAGAGAAAGTACCCAGATGCAAAGATTGAAGGATTAATTGATGAACCGCTGATAAGAGAAATATCAACTGAGACCTTGAAGCCTGAAAGTGATAAAGGAGAGAAAAGACAAAAGAAGCCTTTGATTAAAGAGGAGGAATAAAGCACAAACTAGCTATTTCGACGCGTTAAAGCAATTCTTGCCAGAAACGCTATGTTCAAGATTAGAATAAAAATAGCTACGGGTGTAATGTATTATTAGGATGTAGATATTCGGGCTTAAGAAGTCATCGAGAATATACAAATTATTTTTACGCTATCCTTATGTTTTTAGTGGCAATCTCTTCTAAAAGGCATTATTTGGTCATGAAGTTTCTAAGCCTATCGAGTTCACGAGAAAAATTAATTGGCGAAGATTAATAATTAATAAATAAAAATTCTAAACCGATTATCGGGAAAAGATATGGGAAAAATAGTTCGTGTTGGTGTTACTTTTCCTTCCAAACTTCTTTCAGACTTTGACAAAGTTATCAAGAGCATGGGATACAGAAGTAGGTCTAAAGCAATTCATGATACAGTTCGTGCTTTTGTTAATGAGCAGAAAAGGCTTGCAGAGATGAAAGGGATAAGAGTCGGGTCAATAACTTTAGTGTATGATCATAAGATTAGAGAATTAGAATCCGATTTAACCGATACTCAGCATCGTTTTGAATCGATAATTTGTGCATCAATGCATGTACATTTAAGCGAAGACAAGTGTCTCGAAATAATCGCGGTGCGAGGCGAGGCAAAGAGAATAAAGCGGTTAGTACAGAAGTTGAAGGCGAGAAGAGGAGTTGAAGAGGTCAGGTTGAACCTTTTTCAATCTGATCCGATCTTATCTTAACTAGAAGTTTTTTGTTTTCCGACCCGATTAAAGGTTAATAGTACTAGTGTGTAAAACATTGTAGGTTTATATGGTGGATGTGTATGTTCGAGTTTGGGAAACTACGGTTTAGACCTATAGAAAGAGAAGATTTGAAGTTATTGCATAAGTGGGAAAACGATTTTGAACTAATAATGTATTCGAGGAGCAAGCCGATGAACTTTGTGAACATGTCTCAGTTAGAGAAGCAATATGAAGAGTGGATGAAAGACGAGAAAGAACTCCGCTTCATTGTTGAACTCATTGATCCCAAAGAAGCTATAGGAATAGCTCGTATACGACGAGAAGAATGGGGCAATGTAAAAACTATGGATATTGGAACGTATATTGGCAAGAAGGAACTGTGGGGAAAAGGATTGGGCAAGCAAATAACAGTGGCTTTATTAGAAATGTCTTTCAACCAACTGAACGCGGAACGCTGCGAAGCATGGAGTGTAGAATACAATCATCGCGCTCATAGAACTCTCGAAGCATGTGGCTTCAAAAAAGGTGGAGTGGTAAGGCAAGCGGCTTTCGTTAACGGGCGAAAATGGGATGGCTTTCACTTCGATATTCTTCGAGATGAATATCTGAACATACGAATGAACTTATTGAAACAGATGTTAGGAGACAAATTAGAAAAGTACCTCAAGAAGCATTGCACTATCGAAGGATATTAGAAAGCTTATAAGATGCTTGCAAAGTTTCAGATATCATGGTTAGCATAGTAGAATTTGTAATTCTAGCGATAACATCGATTACTGCGGTCATGGAACCTGCAAGTACTATCGTAGTCTACATGACTCTTGCAAAGGATTTAAGCGAAAGAGAACGACGCCAAATTGTTAGACAGTCTATGAATATTTCCTTCTGGATTCTGGTATTCTTTGCCTTAACAGGACAGTTACTTTTTTCGATTTTTAATATAACGATTGCGGCATTTCAAATTGCAGGGGGGATTCTGTTGGTTTCCGTTGCCCTTCGCATGCTTAACCCCAAGAAAAGCGAATACTCTCAAGCAGAGCTGGAGAATATTGCCATCGTTCCACTTGCCTTTCCTCTTACCGCTGGTCCTGGTACAATCACAACCGTAATACTTCTTACTTCTCAAGCTGAAACGCTTTTACATACATTTCTAGTGTTCATCGGAATAACAATTGGAATATTGGTGTCGTATCTTGGTATGAAATATTGTTCGAAAATTTCTTCATTTGTCTCTGAGGAAGGTTTGCATGCAGTTAATCAGCTGATGGCCATAATCGTTCTATCTATTGCTGTACAGTTTGTGATAAACGGTATTTCCGAAGCTATTCCTCAAATATTAAAGTGAAATTAAAAATAGAGAAACTAGGATTGTCTTTTTGCAGCCGCTTCTAAGGCAGCCACTCCAGGCAGTTTTTCACCCATTAGGAACTCTATTAATGCTCCTCCAGCAGTGCTAATATAGCCCATTTTCTTTTCAAGGCCCAATTGTTCCACTGCAGCCACCGTGTGCCCCCCTCCGACAAGGGAGAAGGCCTTAGACTTAGCTACAGCCTCGAAAATTCCCTTCGTTCCTTTCATGAATTCCTTGTTTTCGAAAATCCCAACAGGCCCACTGACTACGATAGATTTGGCTTTATCTATGATTTCACTGTAGTGTTGAATGGTTTTCGTTCCAATGTCGCAGATTGGATAACTTGTCGGAAGCTCTTCCAGCGCTATTTCCTTGCGTTTACCATTTACGTCTACAGCTAGGTCAGAGGGTGTCTTAACTTGGTATGGATAGTTCTTTATCAACTCTCTAATGCCAGAAACGAAACCCATCAATTCCTTCTTCTCTAGAAACTCCATGTTTGGTTTCCCAAGTTCCACACCTTTTGCAACTAGAAATAGGTGTCCTGCCACTCCGCCTGTCAAAATGTCGTCAGCGATGTTGTTGTCCAACACATATTTTGAAATTCTCAAAGCATCGTCTACTTTTGCACCGCCTAGAATGTAAACACAAGGCTTTTCTGGAGATTCGAGCGCCTTGCCTAAGGCGTTAAGTTCTCTCTCCATTATGCAACCTGCAACACTAGGCAAAACTGCTGTAAAACCTATGATGGAAACGTGAGCACGGTGAGCCGCTGCGAAAGCATCATTGACAAACACGTCGGCTAGAGGCGCTAAAGACTTGACAAAGTCTGTTTTCGCGTGTTCTTCCGGGGTTCCCTTCCTTCGTTCTTTAGGGTATGTTCTAACGTTTTCTAACACTAGAATTTCGCCGCTTTTCAAGTCTCTTATGGCTTTCTTTGCCTTTTCTCCAAAAAGGTCATTCACATATTTGACAGACTTGTTTAGTACCCTACCTAAAATCTCCGCGTGTTGCTTAAGGGGGATGAAATCAGGTTCTCCAGGTCTCCCTTGATGAGCTAGCACCACCACTTTTGCGCCTTTCTGAGCAAGTTCTTTAATGGTTGTTTCCCCGTGCGCTCGAATCCTTACGTCTTCAAGAATTTTTTTGGTCTGAGGATCAATAGGAGAGTTAAAGTCCACCCTAACGAGAACCGTCTTGTTTTTGAAGTCCAAGTCTGCCATAGTTAATATTTTTGGCATTCCCCCATCTCCTCATCGTAAAGGACACATACGGATTCAGAGAAATATCTGCAGCTTGCTGTGTTAGGAGCTCGCCATCCTACAGATTTTCTCTATCATCCGCACCATTTTAACGGAGTAGCCCCATTCGTTGTCATACCACGCTAGCACTTTGACCAAGTTTCCGATGACCATTGTGGAAAGACCGTCAACGATGGCGGAGTAAGGATTATGAATTAAATCCGATGATACCAAGGGTTCTTCACTGTAGTCCAAGATTCCTTTAAGCTCCTTTTCTGCGGCTTCTTTAAAAGCTGCGTTGACTTCTTCCCTGGTAACTTCTCTTTGCAGGGTGGCTACGAAGTCAACAATGGATACGGTGGGTGTAGGAACACGCAAGGCCAGCCCATTCATCCTTCCCTCAAGCTCTGGCAGCGTCAGCGTTGCTGCTACTGCTGCACCTGTAGTTGTCGGAATCATGTTGAAAGCTGCTGATCTGGCTCGACGTAAGTCTCTGTGTTGCATATCTAAAAGCCTTTGATCGTTAGTGACCGAGTGAACGGTAGTCATAAGCCCTGCCTTAATGCCAAATTTGTCGTTTAGCACTTTAGCTACAGGTGACACACAATTTGTTGTGCAGGAAGCAAGGGAAATTACGTGATGATTTTCTGGGTCATATTTGTTGTCATTTACACCATAAACTACAGTTAAATCCGCGCTTGAAGCTGGGCTCATTGGTGCTGAGACTAGAACTTTTTTGGCTCCGGCTTGTAGATGTTTTGTGGCGTCTTCCCTCTTTCTAAATCTTCCAGTAGATTCCACTGCTAAATACACATCTAGTTCTTTCCAAGGCAGCTTTGCTGGGTCTGGTTGCGCTAGAACTTTTAATTCCTGCTTAACAATACCGTCTTTCTTAATAATCAGAGTGTTTTCCTTGGCTTCCACATCAAAGGGTAGCCTTCCATGTACCGTGTCATGTTTTAGGAGATGTGCAAGGGTTTTAGCGTCAGTTAGGTCGTTAACCACTGCAAAGTCAATTTCGGTTCCAGTTTCCAGAGCTGCTCGGTACAAGAGTCTTCCTATTCTGCCGAATCCGTTTATAGCTACTTTTGTTGCCATTCTTTATCACCAAATTTTCTCGGTTTTGCATTACTTTAACAATATTTTCCATATTAATTTTCCTACTCTGTGCTTGTGGTGGGAAAAAGAGAAGGGAATAAGTTTTAGCGGAGTTTCATCAGTGCCATTTCTGCGGCTAAGACCATAGGTTCCCAAGTTTCGCATAAGGGCGGTGCGTAGGCTGTGTCCACTTTGGCTAGTTCTCGAATGGTCATTTGTTTTTGTATAGCGAAGGATAGGGCGTTTATGCGTTGGGTGGCTTCTTCTCCGCCTATGATTTGGGCTCCGATGATACGTTGTGACTCCTTTTCCACAATTAGTTTCACTTTTATTGGCTTAGCGCCAGGATAGTAGTCGGCCCTGGTTTTTGAAGTGATGATTCCAGTCACAGTCTCTATTCCCTCTTTTCTTGCGAAGAATTCTGTTAGTCCTGTGACGCCGATTTGTGTGCCAAAGAGTTGCGTTACTGCTGAGCCGAGAACACCTGTAAACAGTGCGTATCCTCCCGCTGCGTTGATTCCTGCCACTTTTCCATGTCTTACTGCTACCGTGCCTAGTTGAGGGCAAACCGGTTTTTTGGTGATTATGTTAATGCTTTCTGCACAGTCACCAGCGGCATATATGTCCTTGATGTTTGTTTCCATTTTCGCGTTTGTTTTTATAGCCTTCGTTTCACCTATAGCTATGCCTGCTTTTGTTGCGAGTTCTGTGTTGGCTCTTACTCCTGTTGCGACTATTACGATGTCTGCTGGAATTTGTTCGCCTGCAACTGAAACGGCAGTGGCCTTTTCTGTTCCAAGAATTTCATCCACACCTTTTCCCACGATTATTTTTAATCCTTTTTGTTCTAGCATTTCGTGGACAATTTTTGCCATTTCTTTGTCTAGCATAACGGGTAGAATTTGAGGTAGAAGCTCTATTACTGTAGTGTTCACCCCTCTTTCCTTCAAAGCTATGGCTGTCTCTAAGCCGATTAGTCCAGCGCCAATGACGACTGCATTTCTTGCTCCGTTTCTGATTGCTTGATCGATTTGTTGACCATCTTCTATCGTGCGAAGTGAGTATACGCCGTGTTTTTCTCTGCCTTTTATTGGAGGAATAAAGGCATAGGCGCCTGTGGTAAGAATTAGGCTGTCATAGGATATTGTTTCTGTTTTTCCTGTTTTGTCGGTTGTTTCAATTGTTTTGTTTGTGGGGTTAATGTTTGTGACCGTTGTTTTTGTTTTTAAGTTTAGTTTCATCATTTGGTAGAAGCTTTTAGGGAAAACTATGAGGTCGTTGAAGTTTGGTATGTGACCGCCTATGACGAAGGGTAGACCACAGCGGGAGTAACCAGTGTATTTTTCTTTGGTTATGAGTGTGATTGTGGCGGTGCGGTCGGCTTTTCTGGCTGCTGACGCAGCGTCAACACCTGCGGCGTGGGCACCGATTATGACTATTCTTCGGGGCATTGTTTAGCCTTCTTTTGAGAGACTTTTGTGCCATTCCACTGCTTGAGTGTGGTTCATTATGTTTTTTAGTTCGTCCATGTTGTTGGGAGCTATTACTAGGAGCCAACCTTTGTTGTAGGGGTCTTCGTTGAGGAGTTCTGGACGGTTTTGTACTTCGCTGTTTACTTGTTCAATTGTGCCGCTTAACGGCGCTACTAAGTCCGAAACTGCTTTGACAGATTCTACCGTGCCGTAGGGGTCGTTTTGCGTTATAGTGTCGCCTTCTGAGGGCAGTTCTACGTAGACGATTTCGCGCAGTTGCTTTTGAGCGTAGTCTGTTATGCCTATGCGAGCTTTGTCGCCTTCGATTTTTACCCATTCATAGTCTTTAGTGTAGTAGAGTCCCTCTGGGACTTCAACGTCGTTTACTTTTACCATGGTTTGGTTTCACCTCTTGTGTAGAAGAACTACTTTAGGGGTGTTTATGTTTTAAAAGATTGCCTATACAGTGAAGGCTAGTGTTCTTGGCATATCTCTTTTAGCTCTCTCTAGATTTTGTTTGGCTTAAAACGGACCGAAGAGTTACGTATACTGCAAAAGCGCGCATCCTATATTTGAAGCTTAATAGGGCCGAGAACCACATTGGCAACAAGGCCCACATTTAGTCCACTTCAAAGATGACCAATATGACGTGGCAACGGCGACAACCGTAGAGGAAGCAAAAGAGCTTGCAGCAACCGGATTCCAATACTTCACCACGATGAACGGTGTCCAAATTTTCAGAAAGCCAAAGACGTTTGAAACGCATAAGGAAAAAGCTAGGATTTAAGGAAAAAGTATTTAAAACATGTAAGAGTGGATAAGTGAAGTTATTAGGAGAAGCTACGGCGATGGTGAGAAAAGCACGAATAAGACTTACAAGCACCGATTACAAGAGGTTAGAAGAAGTATGTAACGAACTGAAGGCCATCGCCGACAAAACAGGCGTGAAAATGACCGGGCCAATACCTTTGCCAACGAAACGGCTTAGAGTTCCGGTTTTGAAGGCTCCTTCTGGTGAGGGTACTGCAACTTGGGATAGGTGGGAAATGCGTATTCATAAGAGGCTTATTGACATCGACGCGGAAGAACGTGTCATGCGGCGAATCATGAGAATACGTGTGCCTGAAGAAGTTTACGTAAGCATTGAACTTCTCTAGTAATTTAGAGCTTGAATTAGGCTTATTTATTTCTTGATCTGCTGGTTTGTGTAGTTTCTGTAGTGGTTTGTGTAGTAGAACTGTCCATTTGCCTCAATCATACTTTCCTTTATAGTGGTCTTCACTACATTAGCATATACTTTTTTAATAATAGCCTCGCTTGTTATTAAAATCGCTCAAGGCATAGTGTCTTTATACTGATGGCTTTCTCTATTTCCTTTAACTATAGTGCTTCTGATTTCCTATGCGAAGTCATGGATAATGATCTTTTTATGAACTCCCTAGAAAGATATTTAGATTCATTCTATCTCTATTAGTTTTGGAACAGCTTGTTCTATTATATAGAATTAAGTTTCATGAAACACTTACTCCATTAGGAACAGTCAGACTTTGCTTTTTTCTGTACTCTAAATGTGTAAAGGGTCACAGCCATTTACTCATCTTTATGAAGTCAACGTTCCACCATTCTTTGCGTAGGTAGGCTTCTGGAACAAAGCCTAATTTCAAATAGAGGTTTAATGCTGGAATCAAAACAGGTAAAGTATAGAGAGTGAGTTTATGACAACCTTGGTTTCTACAGTATTTGATAACCTCTTTTAGCAATGCCTTTCCGGTGCCTTTCCTTTGATGACTAGGGTGAACACCTATCCAGCCTAACCTAGCTAAGCCAGATTTGCCAACGATTCTGCCTACTGCCACTCCAATGACTGTATTTTTTTCTTCAGCAACAAATATGAAGTTTGTTTCAATCTTCAGAGATTCTTCGAGGTTTTTAGCTAAGAGTTTTTCCCAACTCGTATCAAGTTTCTGCAGATTTGATGCATTAGGACAATACTGCAGAACCTCTTGAACTTCTCTATAGAGGAGTTCTTTCTACTTCTATAGTGGAAAGACTATGTAGGAATAAATGGTTAACCCTAAAGATGCAAAGAAAGTAATTGCCCAAATTGCTTTGTTCCAAAAAAATACTTTAAAGCCGTCTAAAACTCCGAAGGGAATTAGGTTAAACAATGCAATAAACGAATTAATTACTGCCCCGTAGATCAAAACATCAGAGTTTTGTAAAACTTGTGCAAATGTGAGGAGAAATAGAGCTAAGCTAATGTTTGTTAGTGGTCCTGCGATTGAGGTTTTTCCTATTATTTTTCTGTCCGCCATTCCTCCTATCATAACTGCTCCAGGTGAAATTATTTTAAAAGGGGATATTATTGACAGCAAGGTGATGAGAGCTCCGAACATTGTTATTCGAAATTCTGCCCATAGCCCATAATGTTGAGCAGTGATTTTGTGTGCAAGTTCATGGGTTATAAAGGAAAATGTAAATACGATTGCTAACACTGTGAGGATTACTGGTGACTGATAAGGACCTGATCTCCAATATAGTGCCATCGAGAATCCTATAGCTAAAGTGAGCAACGCTCCTATTAGGAGATGTTTAAGTTCTGTTGTGCTGAACCATATGATTCTGCCTTGTCTTTGCGGTGGCATCAAAGTAACAGTGTACTGATACGAAGGCTCAGTTTCTACTGGCTTCGGTATTCCTGTTAGAGGCCCTCTCGGAGCTCTGGCACGCCAGTATTCTGGGCAATTGTGATTTTCGGGAAGGCGGTGTTCAACGCAAAAATATTGGCTACAGTAAGGACATTTAAAGGGCATGAAAGTTTCGGTACTGCATTGCTGACATTTCACTTCATGTGGCACCTTTCGGTTTTTCATTGATTTTGAGGTTTATATGTTTGCTGCTTTACTAGAAATGGTTACCAGACGTTTTTAAACAAGTCTTCTTTTTCGCTGATAACCAAATCTCTGAAAGAAGAGTTTTCACTGAAGCTTAGGCGATTTAATCCCTTAACGATAGCTACTGGTATCGCCTCCTTTCCTTGTCCCATGACAAGCTCTGCAGCGCTTGCTAATTCATCAGCCACGGCGCTGAATTTAACTTGCATGACATAGCCAAACAAGTCTTGTGTTCCACGGTAATCAACAAAAGGGTCAATTCCTGCTAGACCAATTGCGAAATTGACTTGCCCCCGTCTAAACGCTCGACTATACGTGTCAGATATAATGACGCCAACGTTCTTACCAGTAAGCTTCAAAATGCGTAAACGCAAACGCCTAGCAGACTCATCAGGGTCTATTGGTAAGAGCGCGTAGCAGTTTGCTCCTTTCACGTTCGATTTATCTATCCCTGCGTTTATGTTAACTATGTCCCGTTGATCTTCAACAATAAGTGTCTGCCGCGAAGCCTTCAAGAAACGCTTTGATTCACGCAAAATCAACTCCACAAGCCTAGCCTTCTTTCCAGTCGCTTTCGCAATCTCCATCGCCTTTTCAGAAGGCTTCACAGAGTCTAACTGGACTACACGGTCTTCGGCTTTAGAAACCACTTTTTGCGCAATAACAACAATGTCTCCGTCTTCAATCTCCACATTATTATTCTTTGCTGCAGAAACAATTAGGCTAGCCAAGTCGTCGCCCCTTCTTATCAGTGGAAGCCCTTCTAACCCAAAAATGCTAACTTTCTTCACCAATTCAAACAGCCTCTTCACTTAACACTATGTTTCGCTATATTGACAAGAACAGCAACAGCGCCGAGAACATTTATTAGTTTATCTCTATTTCAACCAGCTTTGAAAACATATGGAACTAAAGCTGAACATGCATTTGACACCTTTCGATTTAGAAAACACTCTGCAGTGTGGACAACTGTTTCGGTGGGAGAAACGCGGAGACTGGTGGTACGGTGTAGTTGAAGAACAAGTTTTCAAGGTGCAACAAATAGAAAGTATTCTTGAGTTTGAAGGCGTAAATGTAGACTTCGTAAAGAATTACTTTCGTTTAGACGACAACCTGCCACAAATAATCTTTGAAATCAGCCGAGACACTTTAATAAAACAAGCCGTTCAAACATTTCTTGGATTACGTATAGCGAGACAAAGCCCTTGGGAATGTCTAATTTCATACATTTGCGCCACCTACAAGAACATACCTGCTATCAAAAGCATGATTTCTGAATTATCAAAACAATTTGGTGATGAAATTACTTTCGAAAACCATGATTTTTATACGTTTCCAGACCCTAACGTTTTAGCGAAGGCTACTCTCTATAAGCTTAGAAAATGCAAGTTAGGATTTCGTGCAAAACGGGTTCGAGAAACGGCAAGAATAGTTGACTGTAATAAAATTGATTTCAAAGCTTTGAAAAGAATGGATTATGAGACGGCTAAAGGCAAACTGCTACAGCTTCCCGGCGTCGGAAATAAAGTGGCTGATTGCATTTTGCTTTTTTCTCTAGAGAAACTGGAAGCGTTTCCAGTAGATATTTGGATGAGACGCATAATTCAAGAACATTACGTGCACCATTTTGATCCATCGTTTATTAACAAGTTCAGAGAGAAAAAGTCGTTGTCTCCAAAAGAATACAATAGAATAAGTTCATTTGCTCGCAACTATTTTGGGAAACATGCTGGATACGCCCAAGAATATCTGTTTCACTTCGCTAGAAGCAAACAGCTCTAAAGATTCAGCCTAACGAGGACAAAATC
>JBHIEO010000017.1:0-15612 GCA_046760665.1 Bathyarchaeia archaeon | reverse complement strand
CGCGGCTTCCGCCTTGCGAAGGCGGCGATCATACCAGACTGATCTACCGGCCCCTACACTTTCTTTCAGAAAAGAACCTGTACTAAGAAATTTGGAGCTTGTTTTGTCGTTTTGAGATTCAAGATAGTCTAAAATGCTTGTTAGAGCTTGTTCTGTGATTCTGCTGAGATTTAACCCTTCTTTTCGAGCTCTTTCAACTAAGTTTTTGGATAGGTATAGGCTTACTGTGGTTTTGAAAGCTATTTTGTTGTGGTGTTTTCCACCTGGAACTTCCGCCCTTTCCCACGTGGAATTTTGCTTCAAGTCTTGCTTCATGGCTATCCCCTCTTTCCTTGTTTCATAGCGTCTAAGATTAACACTTCTATCGCATGGCTACGATTGGCATAAATTCGACTTTCAACTTTCTTATCTATCCATTCTATGCATTCTTTGGGAAGGATTATTGAAATTGGTTGTCTAGCAATAGTTTTTCCAAGTGTCATATTTGTTCATTCCTTTTATTTTATGCTTTATAATGGGCTATCTTCTATCTTTAATGGTTCACTAAGCTTTGGTTTCTTGATATCAATTGTCACAGCTTATTCGCCCTAGCTTCTTGTGGAAACAGGTATGTTTTATAGTTGAAGACCTTTTTCGAAGGCGTAGAGGTTTGTTTCTGTTGTGTCAGGTCTGACGCTTGCAGCGATAGCCTTTTTCATAGCTTCTTCGCTTACGATGTTGGTTATTTTTGTTAGTGCGCCGAGCATTACGACATTTGCGTACATTTTTGATTTCAGTTGAGTTTCGGCGATTTTGGTTGCTGGTAACTTGTAAATCAGAGCTTTTATTTCTGGGATTTGTTTCACCAAGTCTTTATCGATTAAGAGAGTAGCGTTTTCTTTTAAGTCTTTGATGTGTGCGTTGAGGGCGCTTTGGCTCATTGCCACAAGAACATCGCAGTCTCTTATCATTGGATAGCCTATTTTGTTGTCAGATATTATTACTTCGCTTTTCGCTGCGCTTCCTCTAGCTTCAGCTCCATAGCTCTGAGTCTGCACCACGTTTTTTCCGTCGTAAACTGCTGCACGGCCAAGAATTTGGCCTGCCAACACAAC
Source organism: Bathyarchaeia archaeon (assembly GCA_046760665.1). GTDB lineage: Archaea > Thermoproteota > Bathyarchaeia > Bathyarchaeales > SOJC01 > JBHIEO01. The sequence goes on along the minus strand of JBHIEO010000017.1, from coordinate 14,518 downwards.
TCCCTGTCCGCCAAGTCCGCAGATTCGCACTTCGATTTTAGTCACCGTGTCTTCGCCTCCTTCAACACTGCGTGAACCATTTCGGTTAACGGTGGGCGGGTCTTGGCCACGAATTCGCCGACAACTATCTTCTCTTCAAGTTCTTCTTCTGGTAGCTTTTCCGCTTCCTCAATCGTCACGCTTTGCTTTTTCAGCCATAAGAGCATTTCTCCAGCGTTCTTGAAGCCAAGACGGCGACCATAAGAGGTTGGACATTGGCTTACCGCTTCGACGAAGCCAAAGCCTTTCGTGGTTAACGCTTTTTTCATGGCTTCTTTTAACTGGTTTATGTGGGCTGTAGTCCAACGTGCCACGTAACATGCTCCTGCAGAGACAACGAGGCGAGCAACATCTAATGGGTGTTCAAAGCTACCGTAAGGAGTGGTGGTAGTTTTTGCTTTCAAAGGAGTCGTCGCTGCCACCTGTCCACCTGTCATGCCATAAATCATGTTGTTTACCATAATCACGGTGATGTCCAAATTTCTTCTCGCCGCGTGGATTAGGTGGCTTAGTCCTATTCCTACGATGTCACCATCGCCGCCAAAAACAACCACCTGCAAGTCAGGAAGCATAAGCTTGACTCCAGTAGCAACAGGTATGCTTCGCCCATGCGTCGTATGGATAGAGTCTGCCTTGAAGAAAGGGGATGGAATCCACGAAGAACAGCCTATGCCGCTGCAGAAAACAAATCCTTTGAGGTCTCGATGGCCAAGCTCATGAACAGCCCTAAGAAAACTGTTAGCTACTGTGGTGCCGCCGCATCCTGCACAGAAGGGGAACGGTATCCCTCTGAGATAGTTTCTACTGGAAAATATACCACTCACAGTTTTTTCCACTCCTTTTTGATTTCAAAGAAAAGCTCTTCAGGAGTAAGCATTTCTCCGCCACCAATCTTGTTTAAGGGGACAACTTTTGCTGCGCCGTTGACAACTCTCTGCACTTCAAAGAAAATTTGCTGCAAGTTCATCTCTGCAACAATAATAGCTTCAGCATTTTGCGCCATTGCTTGAACAATTTTTTCGGGGAAGGGCCAAATTGTCTTCAACCTAATGAATCCTGCTTTAATTCTCTCATTTGCTGCCATTTCTACTGCTTCAGAAACTGCACGAGAAGTACATCCGAAAGAAACGACGCCGACTTCACAATCGTTTACGTTGAAGACTTCAAAGTCCGTTAACGATTCAACGTTATTTCTGATTTTTCCGACGAGCCTAGTCACGAGACTGTGGTGTATTTTTGGGTCAGCTGTGAAGCGGATCCCAAACTCGTTATGAGTTGAACCAGTCACTGCGACGTTATAGCCTTCACCTACGGATGGCATGGGAGGAACCTCTTCACCACCGAAAAATGACTCGTCGCTAGACTTTGGTTTTCTTCTATTAACAATCTCTATTTCCTTTAAAGGCGGCACAAACAATTGCTCTCTCATGTGAGCTACAATTTCGTCAGCCATAAGGATAACTGGCGTGCGATATTTTTCAGCTAAGTTGAAAGCACGTAGAGTTAAGTTAAACATTTCTTGCACCGAATTCGGAGACAACACTATTGAAGCATAGTCTCCGTGAGTGCCCCAGCGAGCCTGCATAACATCGCCTTGTCCACACTTCGTAGCCTGCCCTGTACTCGGCCCAGCTCTCTGCACATTAACTATTACGCATGGAGTTTCAGTCATAAACGCGTATCCAATATTTTCCTGCATGAGGCTAAAACCAGGACCAGAAGTCGCCGTCATCGCTTTAGCTCCTGCCCAGCTTGCTCCAATCACAGAGGCTATCGAAGCTATTTCATCCTCCATTTGAATCATAATCCCCCCAACTTGAGGAAGACGTTTCGCCAAATGCTCAGAGATTTCACTAGCAGGAGTAATGGGATATCCTGCGAAAAATCGACATCCAGCAATGATAGCAGCTTCGGCTAAGGCTTCATTTCCCTGCATAAAATATATGCCAGAAGATGGATATTTAGCCATTCTTAGATTCTCCTTGTCTTGATTGTGTTTACTGTTTGGCTTAAAGGTTTATCTAAGCAACTAAAAAAACGTATGCAGAATGGCTCCGTGCTATTGTCTTCTGCGAATCATCGTCACAACAATTAAAACCATGATTACTGCGCCGACCCCTGTATAAATGTACATCGAATACTTAACCATGAAAGAAGGCTCTACCACAACAAACTGTAGACCATCGCTGAAGTATTCATGCCTCATTGAGTCGCCCATAAACTGTGTTTGGACACTCCAAGACCCGAGGAAAGGTGGTTTAAAGCTGGCTGAGAAATTACCGTCTGCTTGCACGTAGTAGTATTGTTCCACTTTTGACCCGTTTGAAGCAGTAAAGACTAGTTTTACACTTCCATTAGCAGACTTTAAAGCAGGTCTTACAAAACCGCTGATTGAAAGGTTTTCTCCCAACGTTAGAGTTTCTCTGCTTAGGGTGAAGTTTACATACGTTGGATACTTTACTGTGTAGCTACCGTTAATGCTTATCGTGTTATCAAGAAAGTCAAAGGCCTCCACACGATAATTCACTGTTACTCCAGCTTCTTGTCCATCAACTGTTCCGTTGCATACGCGGTCGCTGACCGCCATCTCGGAAAAGGTAGACGTATTCAGGTTGTCGATGGAATAATAGAGAAAAGCTTGCTGAATATTGGAGTGATTTGAAACAACTGTTATTATCGTTTCGTTGTTAGGAAAGACTTTTTGAATAGGAGTTGCTAGTTGCAATGCTGAGTCACCAAAGTTTGTTTTGACTCGGAAAGTTACGTTTCCAGCGCCGAATTCGCCGATGAGAACTAAGTGATAAAGGCTTTGTCCCTCGAACGGTGCAGTGAAGTTAATTGCCATGTCTTGTCCAAAATATTCGCAGCTTGCGTAAGCGTTACCTCTAAAGCCTTCACTACTCATATTAAAGCCGCCGAAAGAACCACTAGTCTCGCCATAAAGGCCAGGTTCCCACGCCAAGGGAAAATCATTCAGCAACTCACCCTTCTTATTTGAAGGATTTGCCATAAGATACAACCTTGTTTCGTACATGTCAAGCGTGTCGGGCACTTTAACTTGAATTTCGATGCGTTCGCTGCTGATAGTGAACTCATATGCCCAACTCGTATTTTCAACAGATATGTTACCTTGTTTTCCTTCGATGAAGCGGCGATGCCAAATATTTGGTTCAATATGTTCAATAACCATAAGTGTGGCTGGTTCAGCGGCTTGGCTTTCTCTGGGGTCATTTCTGATAACAAAGCTGTAGTTGCCTGAATACTTGGGTGTGAAGAAAGGCTCGGCTACGGTGGTTCCTAAATGTTCAGGCAGCCCCGCAGCTTCGGTGTGATAACCTTCCAACTCTCCAAAGGGATTGTAAACATAAATATCATAGTCGGTTTTAGGCGTCGAGCCGTCGTTAATCCACTCGCCGTAGCAATAAATGTGATAGGTGCGGTTTGCGGCTAAAGTGTAAACGTATGTCCAGTTGGCGCCAATTTGAATTTGAGATGCATTAATCTTCATAGGAGTAGCTAGTTTACGTGTAAAAGTCCAGTTGCCATAGGGTGGTTCATTAATGTAAATAAAATTCCAATTCTTCTCGTAGATAAAACCCGAAACCGTGATGACAAACGGATATACTAAGATACAAGTCAACAGAGGAAAGAACAACAATATTTTAGCTAACTTCACGAACAATGCTTGTTCCTTCGAGAGTGCGAAACTTTTTATCAAAGGTTGTTCCTGTGAAGCAATAATCGTTATGAAGAAGGGGTAAATATTCTGAATCAAAATCAGACTACGCCATCTTTATTAGAAAAATATTTACTTCCTTGTATAAGCTAAGGTAGACGTAGGTGAAAACATCTTTGAATAAAGACATTGTAGACTATGCATTGGATTATGCAAGAAGCAAAAAAGTAGAGTATGCAGAGGCGAGAGCTCACAGTACAAAACGCGAACAGCTGGTAATAAAAAACGGCGCTCTAGACGCTTTTCTCTCAACCATCGACAACGGGTTCTGCATAAGAATCTTAGCCAACGGCGGGCTCGGTTTTGCATCAACCAACAAATGGACCAAAGACGAAGCAAAAACAATCGTAGACACCGCGTACAAATTTGCCACCATAGCAAGACGCAAAGACGAAATTACCTTCGCAGACGAAAAAGGTGTCGAAACAAAATGGAGCGTTGAACAGAAAAAGAAAATTGAAGACGTCCCACCGGAAAAGAAAATAGACGAGTTGATGGAAGTTGACAAGACTCTAGCATCCCAAGAAGTAAAAGTTCCTGGAAGAATAATGGCCTGTTCAATAACCCTCACAGAAAAGTATTTCGTGAATTCTGAAGGCTCAGCGATTTCGTCTTTTGTACCCAAAATAGAAGCTTATGCTTTCATAACTGTAGTTGAAAATGGCAAGCCTGAACAGGCTTACAAACAGTTTGGACGCAGCGGAGGATGGGAGTCTTTCGACGAGTGGAAGATGACTGAAGCATTGCTACATGAAGCAAAGGTTCTACAGAAACTCATTAAAGAAGGAAAAGCTGTAAAACCGGGAAAGATGGATTTGGTTTGCGGAACAGAAGTCACAGGCATTGCTTCCCACGAGTCTTGTGGGCATCCCATAGAAGCAGACCGCATACTAGGACGTGAAATGAGCCAAGCAGGACGCTCTTTCATATATTCCGGCGGACCGTATTGGATAGGAACAAGAATCGGCAGCGACATAGTAACCATAGTAGATGACCCCACCGTGAAAAACAGTTATGGCTACTACGAGTATGATGACGAAGGAATCAAAGCAAAACCACGATATTTGTACAAAAATGGTATAATAAACGAGTTTTTACACAACAGAGAAACCGCAGCCAAACTAGGCACAAGAAGTAACGGTTCTTCAAGGGCAAACAACTACGATAGAGAAGCCATTGTACGTATGGCAAACACTTTTCTGCTGCCTGGTGACTGGACAGAAGAAGAAATCATCGCAGATGTAAAACATGGAATCTACATGAAATCCTTCACAGAGTGGAACATCGATGACAGACGTTTTAATCAACGTTATGTAGGCAGGGAAGCATACCTAATCGAAAACGGAGAATTGAAACATCCAGTTGCAAGACCAGTTATCGAAACTACCACCAAGAATTGGTGGAGCGCCGTTGATGCCATATCAAAAAAGATTGAATATAAAGCAGCAACATGTGGTAAAGGTGACCCGATGCAGGGAATTTCTGTCTATACGGGAGGCCCAGTTATTCGTCTAAGAGAGGTGTACATAAAATGAGTGAAGTCTTGGCAAAGACAGAGGCTATAGTAAAGAAAGGTAAAGCTTTAGGCGCAGATGAAGTTCTCGCCAAAACAACCTTTGGACGATACAGACAAACACGATTCAGCAACAACCAAATAGACATCACAGTCGCATGGAATGATTATGTAACAGACGTTGCCCTCGCATGGAACAAACGATTAGTCGCAACCCAGATACGAAACTTCCAAAACACAGACAAAATCATTGAACAACTATTCAAACTAGCTAAGGTATCAAAAGAAAATCCAACCTACGGTGGACTAGCCAAAGGCACATTCAAATACTCAAAGCCTACCGCGGACAAGAAGCTGCAAGAATTGGAAAATCCCTCCGAATATGTCTTCGAAGCAATAGAAGCCGCCAAAAAAGAAGCAGGTGAAAGGGTCGACACTGGAGGAATACTATACACGAAGTACGAAGACGTTTACCTCGTCTCTTCGGAAGGCCCAACAGGGCAAGATACAAGGTCAGCAATCGAGCTGTCGATTAGAGCATTTTCGCAAATCGATGCCTCTGGACACGGTGTAGAATGCTGCTCCTCATTGAAGAATTTCAACCCCTCCAAGGCTGGAGAAAAAGCTGGTAAGATTGCAAAGCTGGCTAAAAATCCAAAGCAGGGAAAAGAGGGCAAATACGATGTTATCTTTGACCCACTGTTCTTCGGTTCAATGTTAGGCACTTGGGGTGGAATGGCATCAGCATATAGCGTTATGATTCAGTTGTCAGTGTTTGTGAAAAAACTCGGTCAGAAAGTCGCATCGGACATTGTTACACTGCGAGACAAACCTGCTGAATACTCAGTCAGCAACCGCGTCTTCGATGACGAAGGCTTCCCTGTTCAAGAAAACGTGTTCATTGACCAAGGCGTTCTCAAAACATACTTACACAACACGTCAACTGCAAAAATCTTTAAGACCAAAACAACAGGCAACGCTGGGCTAGTACAGCCGACACCGTGGAACATCGAGATGGACCCAGGCGACATGAGCAAAGATGAGCTTTTCAGCCAAGTAAAACGAGGCTTGTATCTCACCAATACATGGTACACTAGATTCCAAAACTACGCCACAGGAGACTTTTCGACTATTCCCAGAGACGGCATATTCCTAATTGAAAATGGCGAAATTAAACAGTCCTGGAAAGACCTTCGGTTAAGTGACAACGTTCTTCGACTGCTAAACCAAATTACAGGTATATCGAAAGAAAGGCAGCATGTGCATTGGTGGCTTGAAGCCGAACCTCCATCCTTATCGCCCTACGTTCTAGCGAAGGACATACAACTAACAAGGCCAAAGTAGCCGCTTTTTTTCTTTTTCTTCTGCAAAAATCTTAAGCACGCATGTTAGGAGGATGTTATGGGGCTCTTTCATGAAAGCAGAGCTTGAAAAGATAGTGAAAGATGAACTTTCTGGAGAAATTGCCAAATCCTACATAGCCCAAATTATCCGCTTCCACAGAGTTCAAGCTTCCACAATGTTCCACAAAGCTGCAGAGTACGTCAAACAAACACTGCACAGTCTCGGTCTCAAAGAGACCAAAGTCGAACAATTCACTTCAGACGGGGCTACAAAATATTGGACTTGGATTTCCCCCATCGGCTGGGAAGTCAAAAGCGCCGAACTACACCTAATTGAACCTGAAAAGAAGCTTATTGTTAGATACGAAGACGTACCCACCTGCCTCCACACTTACAGCAAATCTACACCAGCCGAAGGCATCACAGCCGAGCTAGTTGACGTAGGTGAAGGAACTAAACCAAAACATTATGAGGGAAAGGACGTAAAAAGCAAATTTGTTCTAGCAACTGGTAGAGCAAAAAAGGTTCATGAACAAGCAGTTTACAAGTACGGTGCCGCTGGTGTCATCACAGACACCATAACGTATGAGACGAAAAACGTTCGAGAAAGCGTTGACATCCCTGATGCCCACGCTTACCAATCCATCTGGCCCACAAGAGAAGAATTAGATAAAGTAACTTTCGGCTTTTCTTTAAGCAAGCGACAAGGAAACCACTTGCGGGCCTTACTTAAAGGCAACAAATCTGTGATTTTAAAAGCGAAAGTCGATGCAAAACTGTTCCCAAGCAACCTAGACGTGGTAACAGCTACAATACCAGGCAGCTCAAGACCAAATGAAGAAATCTTTTTCGTTGCTCACCTCTGCCACCCAAAACCAAGTGCCAATGATAATGCCTCGGGCAGCGGTCTACTTCTAGAAATCACCCGCACCATACAGACGCTTATAAAATCAGGTAAAATTGAAAAACCAGCAAGAACCATACGGTTTCTCTGGGTTCCGGAAACTTTCGGTACAGTGGCTTATCTTTACCATCACACTGATTTGGCTTCCAAACTGATTGCAGGCATAAACCTTGACATGGTAGGACAAAACCAAGACCTTTGCAAATCTACTCTTACTTTAGATAAGACTCCAGATTCTAACCCCTCATACCTCAACGATTACGTTTTCACCCTTCTGGAACGTTCAATAGAACAATTTGACCCCAAAACAACTTTTGGTTCAGCATCTACATTTCGATTTTCCATCAACACCTTCAGCGGAGGAAGTGACCACGCAGAATTTAACGACTCCACCTTTAATGTTCCATGCGTTATGTTGCTTCAGTGGCCAGACCTTTATTACCATACAAGCATGGATTCAATCGACAAAGTCAACGAAAACAGCCTAAAACGTATTGGCTGGGTAGCCACTGTTGCAGCTCTAACTCTCGCTAACGCCACAGTTGAGGATGCAATTTTCATGGCAAACCTAACAAGGCTTGGAGGAATAGCTAGATTGCAAGAAGCCGGCAAAGAGGTATTTACAACTTTGTTCCAAAAGAAGAAGAGCTTGAATCCTAACGAGTTGGCAAAGGAACTTGGCAAAATAGCATCTAACTTCAAGAACAAGATAGAGCATATAATTTGGCGGGAAAAAAAGGCCATAGAATCGGTGAAAAGGTTAGGAAACAGCCCTGAATTGGAAGCCTTCATCGCAAAATACGTAAAAGACATAGAGCATTATGGTCAACTTGAAGTTACGCGTTTCAAAGAAGCCTTAGCCCACGCCACAAAAACAGCACGCATTACCCTTCTTATACCGCCAGAAGAAACCGAAGCAGAAAAAGAAGCAAAAAGTCTAACTCCAAAACGATTGTTCAAAGGAACTCTAAACATGGACGTTCTGAAGAGAACATTAGGAGAGAAAGAGTACGAATGGTATGAGGAGATTCGAAAAAAAGACAAAGATTTCAGAAAGAAGACGTATGAAATTCTTAATTTCATGGATGGAAAACGTACAGTCTATGAGATTACAAAAGCGGTCTCAGCAGAGTACGGTGAAACTAGTCTGAAGTCTGTGTTAAAGTTTATACATGATCTTAAGAAGATAAATTTAGTTTCTTTCCAATAATCTCGGAAAACTAATTATTTATATCTCTTCCTTCGCCGCTGCCGCTTTTTTTTCTCTCGCCTTTTTCTCTTCTTTTTCCATTTAGCCCGCATCGTGCCAGCCTCTATTCAATTGTCGCATGTCTTCGCCTTAATTCTTCTTCAGTCTTATTCAAACGAAACATAAGCTCTACAATAAGGCTGTCAAGAAATATCATACAATTATTTTCGAAGATACTACCGAGAGGACTGAGAGGCTCGCGTTCACCTAAAATTTGCCTTGAAAGATAGTCTTCTTCCCGAGGCCAACCCATCTTCGTTCGACCTGTAAGGACAACTACGTGGTCTGCAACATCTCCCAGAGGAGACTTAGCATATGTCGTAACGGCTATAACCTTTGCACCAACATCTTTTGCAGCCGCGCTCGCAGTTAACACCATTTTCGTCATGCCAGTACCTGAGATGGCGATAACCAAATCATCTTTTCCCGCCGCTGGCGTTATAGTCTCACCTAAGAAATATACATTAAACCCTAGATTCATCAAACGCAAAGCGAAGGATCGACCAACAAATCCGCTTCTGCCCATGCCTACAACGAAAATTTTCTTTTCCTGAGCTTCTATTATCATCTTCAACATTTTTTCCACTTGGTCAGAATTCAATGTCGCTATAGCTTTTTGTGCGCCTTCGAGGATTTCTTGTGCTGCGGCTTTCAGCATCTTCAAGCTTTTTCGCCGAAAGAGGCAATACTTTTTTACTTGTTAAAAAGCTTGTGGTCACCATCTAGTTTAACAGAAAAAGCCTTGCGAAGAGTCTACAGTCTTAAAAAGTCTGAAAGTGACGGCACAGAGACGTAAAACCGTACGTAAATACCGACGATTAGTATAAGAATAGAAATCAGAATTAACAAACAATCAGCTTTTCTAATTTTCAAAACGTATAGGTTAGTGCGCTTTTCAATAGCGCCCCAAGCCCTCGATTCCATAGCTTCTGCTAGTTCCAAGCTTCTGCGAATGGCGCTAATAATCAGCGGAATAAGAATTGGAATGTAGTTCCTTATTCTCTTCAGAAAGTTGCCTTTTTCAAGCTCCAATCCCCTCGCTTTTTGAGCATCCATAATCGTCTGGGCTTCGTCAGCTAAGACAGGAACAAACCGCACAGCGGTAGTAAACGCAAAACAAAACTCGTAGGGAACATGACTTTGCTCTAAAGCCAAACCTAAGCGGTCTGGCGAAGTGGTTAGAAAAAATATCGAGAAGGATTCAACAAGCACCACAAAGCGCAATGTCATCGCTAAAGCGTATTCAACGATCTGAGGAAACGACTGGTCTGCATTATATATATACCTGAAAATAAGGTTTGTACCGAAAATGATTGTAGCGAGAAATGCGGCTCCTCTTAAAGAACGCAACCACTCTTTTTGAACCCGCCCCAAGAGAACAAAAGGAATTTGTATTAGAAACAAAGTAATTAATGGAAGCAACTCTCCAAAAATTATTGCAACGACGAAAATTGAGCAAACATAAAAAAATTTGATTCGCGGATCTAACAAATGAATAGGAGAAGAAACTCTTCTAAACCTTAAACCATCAAAAACGCTCATTTCTTACTCAACCGTTTCAGCAGAATCTCTCTTGCCTCATATAGATCAATCACATCAACTGGTAATTCAAAATTGGTCAATCCCATGAAAATTTGAGTTATTTGCGGCGGCACTACAGACGCTTTAGTTAAACGTTCAATGTCTGTAAGTACTTTTTTACTGACACCGTCTGCAACAATTTTTCCTTCAGACATCAGCACTACACGAGGATTGCATTCCGCCACAAACTCTACATCATGGGTAACTACCACCACAGTTTTTCCTTGCATGTTTAGTTGGATTATGAACTGGCGAAGTTTTTCCTTCTGTTGGTGATCCTGCCCTATTGTAGGTTCATCTAGAACCACGACTTTAGGGTTCCAAGCAAGCACCGATGCTAAAGCAACGCGTTTTCTTTCTCCTCCGCTCAACATGAAAGGCGAAGTTTTTCGATACTCTGTTAGCCCCAACAAATTCAGAGCCCATGATACTCTTTGTTTTAACGTAGTTTCTTTGAAGCCGAAGTTTTTGAGGGCGAAAGCAACTTCTTCTTCAACTGTTTCGCAGAAAAGTTGGTTGTCGGGATTTTGAAAGACAAATCCTACCTTTCGGGCAAGCTTAGCTACACTTATTGTTTTCGTATTCACGCCGTCAACCAAAACTTCTCCCTTTGTCGGCTTCAACAATCCATTAAAATGTTTCACCAACGTTGTTTTTCCAGCTCCATTCTGTCCCATTATGGCTATAAATTCGCCATCTCTTATTGTTAGAGAGACGCCTTTCAAAGCTTTAACGTCGCTTGGGTAGGTAAAATAAACATCTTTGACTTCAATCATGTCTTCAAAACCTCACGCAAAAGTTCTACAATTTCCTCGGTTGTTACGGGCACTCTATTTATACTCAGTTCATTTTCTTCCTCGAGAATTTGATAGAGCCTTGTTGCTTTCGGTATTCCAACGCCTAGTAACCGAGCCTTCTGAGAGCCTAAAACCGTTCTAGGCTCACCATCTAAGACGACTTTTCCTTTATCCATTATAATAACATGATTTGCATATCTTGCCGCTAAATCCAGTCGGTGCTCAACCAAGACCACCGTCATACCTAAGGATTTGTTCAACTCGTTAATGACTTCGAAGATTTTTTTGGCACCCAAAGGATCTAAAAAAGAAGTTGGCTCGTCTAATACCATGATGTCAGGTCGCATAGCTATGATGCTTGCGATGGCTACTCGTTGCTGTTGCCCTCCGGAAAGCTCATGAGGTGCTCTCTCTCGCAATTTATAAATGCCAGCAGTCTCCAACGCCCAATCCACACGCTTCCGCATTTCTTCTCGTGGAACACCAAGGTTTTCCAGTCCAAAAGCAACATCTTTCTCAACAGATAAGGCAAACAACTGATTTTCGGGATTCTGGAATACCAATCCAACACGAAGGGCGAGCTCATGAATTGGATGGTCTGCAGCGTTCAAGCCAACAATGCGGATTTCACCTTCTAACTCTCCTTCGTAAAAGTGAGGAATCAAGCCGTTAAAACATCGACATAAAGTGGTTTTTCCACATCCGCTTGGGCCCGTAAGGATAACAAACTCGCCTCTTTCAATTTTTATGGAAACTTGTTGAATAGCAGGTTTAATGGCGTTTGGATAAGTATATGTTAAGTCTTTAGCCTCAATAACTGCCAACCTAGGTCGCTCACCTAACTGCAAAACTTTCTTTCATTTAAGAGTAACTACTTAAAACAGAGTCCTGTTTAAGATATTTTCTATATCATTATAGTTTCCTTATTAGTGGAAAAATGTGTTGTGAGAGATGGCGAGTGGAGGGGGGAGAAAAAGGAAATGAAGAGAGATGAGGTCGGATATTAACTTTCTTCCACTCACCGTTATGACATAGATACACGATTTACCTATATTTTTTGTTATCAAACGATAAGCGTTCAAGCTATAATAAAGAAAACTTTGCTGAATATATTGTCGTACATGATACAAACGCAGGTAGGACGGTATTGACAAAGTATGTTCTTTTATGAACTTTAAAAGTAACGGTCAAAAAGAACAACTCAGCTATTTCTTAGTTTTTCCTTCAGCAACCTAACACACCGTTTCAAACAAGCTTCTAAATCCCCAACCCCATTGACTCCTGCAGAAACTGTATGCCCACCACCCATACCTCGAATATACTCACCTAACGGCTTTGCTAAATCGAGACCGAGATGTACTCCTGTTTCACGATGAAAATCTTGAGAAGCCCGCATACTAATCCTTAATTTTTCATTTCTCTGGCCCGCTACAATAGCTACATGAGCCCCCAAAGAAATTAAAGCCCTAGCAGCAGAAGCCTGATAAGCACTAACATGCGAAAACGCAACAATCCAATCTCCAATTTTGAGAAGCCTAACCCTTTTCGAGGCCTTCAACCGCGCTATACGCTCAGACTCTTCCATGGGCAAAGACAAAAGAGACAAAGCTTCCCTAGCATTTACACCCGCATCAATTAAATCAGCAACAATTTTAAGAGTTGTTGAGTTTGCCAAAATAAAATGACGCGTATCGAAGGCAATACCTAAAAACAGCGATTTGGCCTCAGCTTCTCTGAATCGAACATTCATATCCATGAAAAATCTATAAATAATTTCGCAGGTAGATGACGCATTTTCATCTGCAACAGAAAAAGCCGCCAACTGCTCTGTCTCTGGGTGACTAGCATGATGATCAATTACAATGATTGGAGAATTGGAAGCTTTAACTCTCTCCGCCCAATCATTCAGCTGCTGAATAGTATTAGTATCCAACAACATTATCACATCAGCTTCTTCAATGTGAGGATCTTGAGTTAATTTTACTGGCAAAGCTGTTAGCAAATGCCTCGAGAGGCGACTAGGGCCTTCCGCCGCTGCAATTTCAGTTCGTAAACGAGGACGAAGACGCTCAAGCAAGCTAGAAAAAGCGAAGGCAGCACCAATTGCATCGGGGTCTGCATTATGATGACATAACAAAATAACAAGTCTGGCATTAATTTTGTCCAGAAGGGCAGTTATATCTTGAATTTGCAACTTAACTCCCTAAGATACTGTTCTATTGCTTCGAAAGCTCTTTCTGTAGCTTCGTTAACAAGTTTTTCTGAATTGCATGTCTTCATTAGCGGAGACAACATTAAGTCAATATCAACTGAGACAGTGACAGGCTTGATACCCACGGTTTCGACGACGATGTCTAGCACTAAGATTTTTCGTTGAGAAACCTTCGATGAGATATAATTTCTAGCAACCTTCTCCGCAATTTCCGTTAATGTCCGCATCTGGTTTTCCGTTAGCTCTGGTATCCCTTTCTCTTCCAACAATTTCACCAGAAGACTAGGAGATTGCGGAGCTTGGAGAAGGGCTTAGGTCACGTTTAAGCTTTGCTTGCAACTGGTTAAGTTGACTACGTAATCTTTCTTCTTGCTTACTCAGCACCTCTACACGCGTGTTTAGAAGTTCTTTGCGTTCTTTTAATTCTGATTCAACCTTACTTTTCTGAGACTTAACCAGAAGTGAACCGATAGATTTGTAGATTACAGCGTTTTTGGTTAGGTTTCCCAACTCTGTTAACGCTTGTTCTGTTTCAGTTAATTCCAATTCCACTTGTTGTTTCTGGGCTAAGACCGTTTGTAATGTACGTTGAAGCTGTTGCAGTCTAAGAAGCCGTTCTTGAACTTGAGGGGGAAGCTCTGACATGTCACTCATATTATTCCCTCAAAATGTTGTATGTAAGCTCTTTTTCAGCAATACAATCCCGTATTAATTAAGTGTTTTCACATTTGCTTGCGTTTTCAAGATTCACCGCGGCCGTATACGTATCCCTTATAAGGGCGACCCATCGAAGATATGAATTTAAGGCCGCTCTAAGAGCTGAAGTGTCCCTAGCAACAATTCGTATAGTAAGTTTTTTCCCTTCGCCTTCAATAGAAACCTTTGACCTAGAGGTTATTAATTTCTTCGTCTCTGGAAGCAGAGCCTTCAACAGAATTTCCACTTCTTTCCCTGAAGAAAGTTGAAGGCAAATTACTGCGTTTCTCTTCATTTTCGTGGCTTCCAGATTAGATGGGAAACTGTTATTCGTGGGCCTATTACGATTCTCTGTAGTATCTGTAAAAATGTAATTTGAACACAATGTGCAGAGTTAAGTGAAATTTGCATTACCCTTCGTGTATCTGAAAACAAGTTTTTATCAGGA
>JBHIEO010000016.1:0-15851 GCA_046760665.1 Bathyarchaeia archaeon | reverse complement strand
TCCCCCCTATTTTTAAAATTCAATCTTGAGTTCCTAGGACTAATCCAGCTATACTGTTGAACCCCCGAAGAACAATATTCACATGCACTAGGCCAAAAAATATTCTCAGAATAAGACGCGAGAAGACCAAAAGAGGAAGAGTCCTCTTGACAGTTCTTAATAAAAGCAAACTATCCCTCCATCTTATTATCTGTTATGTAATAAACAGGACGACATTCTCGAAGACATTCAAAGCCTGGCTGACTACGAAGGCGAGGAAACAGCAAACAGCTTATGCAGGCGCATGACTAGGAGAAATATCTAGGAAACGCAAAAGACCCTTATAAAAAACTTTTTAGTGTCCGGGGTTCAGCCGTAGCGGGCGGAGTGGGATTTGAACCCACGACCACAGGCTTAGGGGGCCTGCGCCCTATCCGTACTAGGCATCGGTAGAAAGCTTTTCAACTCTCTCTACCCGCCCTCAACCCCGCCCACATCTCTTTTTAGAGAGACCTGATTTTATAACCATAACGCTTAAACCAAAAGTTCCGAAAACGTTCGAGGCTGTGTGTCAAGCATATACCTAAACGAGCGAGAAGCAATCGTGCATTTTCGATAATCTCGGCGCTTATTTTAAACTGCAATAGAAGGTCTAGTCTACACGTGACTCAGGTAACGTAGGGTTCTGATGTGTATTGAGACTATTGTCGATTAGAATGCTCATTATTACTCCGATTCGGATTCTCTTTTGAGAGCGTCAAAATTCATAAAGTTCATTATATAAACGTGGGCTATAACTCTCAATGTAGTATCAATCACTTATGAGGGATTGTGTGAATGGCAAAGCTTGCTGAAGTGAACAAGGAAGCACCAAAAAGGAGGATACTAGTTGCTTTTGGAAGCACCGCTAGTCGAGTCAGAAAACATGAGAAGATTTCACAAATTCTTAAAAAATGTATCAAGATCGAGTTGTACACAGTAGAGAAATACAGACTCTTAGCTAGTCAGACAATTAACCCTTATGCTAAAGTATTGTTTGAACGATTATCTTCGGAAGGAAAGAACCATGCTAAAATATTAGGAATCATAAAAGAAACCTTAACAGAAACAGGGAAGATAGACAAGTCGGTGGTTATATCTTCACTTGTGGTTGTTCCGAAGGATACCAAATTGTCTAGATATGGCACTGATGTGGAAGGGGCGTATCATGCTATGAAAAGCCATCTTGACTTGAGCGTGGAGTTGAAGAAACCTATGCAGAGTTGGTTGAGAGACTTGAAAATCCCACAGCCACATCTTTGTTTCGCGGATCAGTTGAAGATGAAAAGACTCATCATGAAGAGTTGTTATTGATGATCAATACATTCGAAAAGATGTACAGTAATATACTAAAAAAGGTTCTGTTAGCACTTAGGAACCTAATTGAAATTTCTCCTGTTAACAAAAAGAACTTGTAGCATCATACAATCTAGAGAAAACTTTCATTGAATATTTGTTGGCTCTTAAGTTGTAGCTATGGTGGAAAAAGAAAGAATAGCTATTGCTTTCGTTGCAATTCTTTCTAGGGTTTTAGTTTTGTAAGACGAAGGGTGTTCAAGAGTGTCAGCATAGTTACGCCGTCGTCTCCTGAAGCCACAGTGAACCAGAGGGGGATAAATCCCATTAATCCGAGGGCTCCGAGAACCAGCTTTACTCCAAGAGAGACAGCTATATTTTGTTTAGCGATTTTCACCGTCATTTTGCTTAGCTTGTGCAAGGCTGGAATTTGGGCTAGTTCATCTTTGACTAGAATTATATCTGCAGACTCTAAAGCGACATCCGCTTTTCCTCCTCCCATAGCAATGCCTACGTCTGAAGCTGCTAAAGCAGGCGCATCGTTGACACCGTCCCCCACCATCGCGGTTAAACCGTATTTTTCTCTTGTCTGTGCTATGATTTTCAGCTTGTCTTCAGGGAAAAGTTCAGCATAAACATCGACAATACCTAAACGTTCAGCAATTTCTTGGGCGATCTCACTCTTGTCTCCAGTTAATATCGCCGTATATAATCCAGCTTCATTCAGAGACTTTATTGCTCGAACAGCATCTTCTCGAACGTCGTCCACTATGCATATTGAAGAAGTGGCTGTTTCATCTAAAGAAATGCACACAGCAGAGTGCTTTTCGTTTTCGTAGGCTTCACTAATGCATTCGCAATCGCAGCTGTATTGTTTTAATAAGTCCATGCTCCCCACAATCACTCGAGTGCCGTTTACGTAGCCTATCATACCTTTGCCTGAGATTTCCTCTACATTCATCACGTCGAGCTCTTTGAAGTTAAGGTTGCGATCTGTTGCTTTTCTTACGACAGCTTGAGCGAGAGGATGATTAGAAAATTGTTCCAGAGCTGCGGCGTACATCAAAGCTTTTTCATCTAATTCAGGAACACCTTTGATACAGTGGACGGTTGGCTTGCCAAGAGTTAACGTGCCAGTCTTGTCAAACAGGACGGCCTTGATTTTATCTATTTTCTCTAGGTAGATTCCGCCTTTGATGATTACTCCCTTTCTAGAAGCGATTGTTACGGCGGTGAATAGTGTTGCTGGAACAGATATTATGAAGGCACTTGGGCACGAGATTACAAGAAGTATTAAGGCTCTATAAAGCCAGATTTCAAAGGGACTGCCGAAAATTTTTGGTACTAGGAAAGCGGTAAATAAGGCGAGAGAAATAACCACAGGAACATAAAATTTGGCGAATCTGTCAACCAGCTTTTCTATAGATGCTTTTCTTTTTCTGGACTGCATAACTAGCTTTACTATCCTTGAAACCAGCGTATCTTCAGCCTTCTTGTTGACAACGATTTTAAGGACTCCGCTTGTGTTCAACGTACCTGCATAAGCGTTGTCACCAACTTTCTTCAAAACAGGAACAGATTCACCAGTAACTAAAGACTGGTCAACGTGAGAGAAACCATCAACTATAACGCCGTCAAGAGCAATTCTCTCCCCGGGTTTCACGAGGACCGTTGCACCTGGCAAAACATCCTTCACATCTATATCTTCTTCTCTGCCATCATCAGTTATTATCCGAGCTTTGTCAGGCATGAATTGTGAAAGTTTTTCAACGGTTCGTCTAGCTCTCTCTTGAATATAGCCTTCAAAGTATTCCGCCAAAGAATATAGAAACAAGACAGTTGCAGCCTCAAAGAGAAAGTCTAAGTACATGGCGCCAAAGGCGGCTGTTGCCATGAGAAACTCTACTGAAAATTTTTTTTCAAAAATCAGCTCCTTGAAACCCAGAATTCCGATATAAGTGGCTGCAGCGACAATTGTGGTGTAGTAAATGATTGTAGTCACGGTTGCTGGTTCGTTAAGCAGAGGCATCAGGAATCCCAGAGGTATACCTTTCGCAAAAAAGTCAAGCAAAGTAGCAGATATTATTCCAAATGCTAAAATGAAGATTGTTGGAATCAAAATCTGCCTTTTTTCTTCGCTTCCAAAGTCTTCTTCGATATCAGAAACCATTTTTAACCTCTGCTTTCTTTATCATGTCCAACCTGAAAGAATCATATTAACATAGTGCTAAGAAAACCCACAAAAATATTAATTTATTAATATTATTTGCACATTATTTTAATATAGTGGGATGTATGACTGTTGTAAGCATAACTCTTCCAGGAGAGCTTCTCAGAAAGTTTGATGAATTTGTGAAAGCTAGAGGGTATTATAGTCGTTCTGAGGCTTTTCGAGATGCTGTCAGAAGTTTAATCGCTGAAGCAGAAATTGCGCGGCTAGAGGAGGGACTGGTTGCAACAACTATTATGATTGTGTGCGACTACGCGAGAAAAGATGTAGATAGACATGTTTCTGAGGTGAGACATGAGTTTGACGATGTAGTTGTTGAAAACGTCCACAGACACATTGAAGAAAAATACTGTTTAGAGGTTTTCATCGCTGAAGGAAATTATCAGAGAATATTGGATCTAGTAGGGAGAATTAGAGGTATGCGAGGAATTTTGCAGGTGAAAGCCTTGTTTATGCCTTTATGAGTGCGCAATTTGGTTGCCTAGCTCTTCTAGCTATATTTTTTGCTTATTTCCAGTCTTGCGGTTCTTTGTCATGCGAAAAAATGTAGACAGCGTTTTTGATAGCACGATTGATCGATTGACTTCAATGCTTGGTCTGCGCGGTAAACTACGCCAGGAATATTTTGTTTTTCTAAGTTTTCTTTAAGAGGAGCAGCATCGCCACAGTAAACAAAATCTGAACCTTTTTGAATCACTATTGACTGGTGACCGATTGAATGTCCTGGCGTCGGCAGGATAGTCACGCCATCAGTCACTTGATACTGTCCTTTAAGCAATTCATAATCTACATTGACAGCAAAAAATTCTGTACATAGGCAGCTTTTTGAAATCTGTCAGGAGCATAGGCATAGCGTAATTCGTCAGCTTGAACATAAAAACGAGCGTTTCTGAACAGTTTGTTGCCGCCACAATGATCAAAGTGTAAATGTGTATTGATAATTACCGTTATGTCTTCTGGCTTTAATCTAAAATTTAGCAGCTGCATTCGCAAAGTTTGGTCTGAACCTCTATTAACCCTGTGAAACTTCCTATGTTGGGGAGGCAGGTTTCCATTTCATGTATCTATAAGAATTTTTTCTTCTTCCGTCAGCGCAAGCAGAGGTTTCAAAGCTGCTTCGTAAATTTTCCCTTGATACTTCGAATATACGAGGAAACTCTTGTCAAGGGTAAAATAACCATCGCCAAGCAGATGGATTTCCATTCCTTCAGCCACAGGCGATAGTCATTAAGATTTATTTTTGTTTAATTTAGTTATCAAAGTTGGCAGATCAGTTACTGACTTAATTATATATGCAGCGCCCGCAAAATTCAACTTTTTAGCAGCATCACTGTTTGTTGCCAGGCCCACAGGTACTGCATTCAATGTTTTGGCGCTTCTTATATCTATGGCACTGTCGCCTACTACAGCAGCTTCATCTGCATTTATGTCCAAAGTTTTTAAGACTGTGGCAAGGTGTGCTGGGTCAGGTTTTACATTCGAAACAGCTTCCCGCGTGATCACTGCGTCGAAGAATTGTTTTAGGCGAAAGTTGCTGAGGATGTAGTCTGTTGATTTTTTGCTGTTGATTGTAAAGATGGCCAGCTTCAAATTCATATTCTTTAAAGTTTTTAGCGTTTCAAATACGCCTGACAGAAGTGAAGTCCCACGAGCAGCTCTAACCTCATGTTTGCGAGCTATAGAAAGAGCATGCTTTTGAATAGTAGAGAATTCTTGTTCTTTCCTACCATTGTTTCTTAAGTAAATTCTAGTTTTTTTAAGCATCTCAAAGATGCTTTCTCTTATAGAAAATATTGAAGCTGGAAACCCTTGATTTACAAGAAATTGCATAACTTCAGCCCTTACAGTTTTGTAGTCAAGGTTGAACTCAGCCAGAGTTCCGTCGAGATCAAAGACGACAGCTTTTATGGTCATATGAAGACGCTCTAAGTGTTTTTACGGTTGGGCATAGTGCATGATCTTGTCTGATATAGGTTTCGGTTTGGAAAGACGTTAAGCTCTCTCAGGAAACGTTAATTTAGCCTTCTACTACATATCTGTAAGCAACATATTTTCCCGCCGTGGCACTGTTTCGAATAATCTTAACAATATCACCTGCTTTTGCGCCTATGGCTTTTACAGCCGGATCTGAAGTTTTAATTTTTGGCAGTTGATAGGGTTGAACACGGTATTTGGTTAACAGTTTCTCCCGTTCGCTTGGTGGTAAAATTTCGTGTTTTGGCACAAGTTCGTGGTCAAAGAGGTTAAAAGTTGGGAAAATTCGCGGAATTAACTCTATTCCTTCTTTTCGGGCGTTCGTTTTAGCTGCTTGTGTGTAACGTCCATTTGTTACAACTATTCCTCTTTCCAGTTTTTCCTCTTTCATTACCTTCTTTAGTTGGTTAATGTATTGGACACCAACAGTGCCATGGGAAGGAATACAATAAATTATAGCTTTGCCTTCTGGCGTTTTTACGAAGAACCCGGTGGCGTTTTTGTATTCCTTCTTTTTCAAGAGTTTGTAGCCTCTAAGTTTTATGAGAACTTTAGCTTTTTTTTCTTCTAGTGGTGTCGTGGTTTTGTTACTCAAACATTTAGCCTCTGATTAAGTCGAATACTGAAAGACATCATCCAAATAACCCTTAAGCTTTGCGCTTACTAAAATAAGTAGCTCTAAACAAGTATAAACAAATCATACGGAATTCTTATTTTAGACGCATTTTTCATGTATCGCTTAAAAGGTTTGGAAACATGAAAACCGCGGAAGCCTTCGCCCCAGCGCATATCACAGGCTTATTCCAAATATGCGACGAACCAGCCCACCCACTATACAAAGGTTCGAGAGGCGCAGGAATCTCAATAAAACGTGGAGTAAAAACCAAAGTAATCATAAAGAACACTTTAGAAAACGATCTGGAAATATGGATAAACGGATGTAAGACAGCTTCTGCAAGCGTTTCTGAAACAGTGACAAAGGATTTCTTATCCAGAGTTAAAGAAAAAATTGCGGTGGTAATCGAACACACTGTTCGTGTCCCGATCGGCGCTGGCTTTGGCTCAAGTGGCGCTGCAGCTTTAAGCCTGGCCTTTGCACTTAACAAGGTTCTAAATTTAGACTTAACTAGCATAGAAGTTGCTCAAAAAGCCCATACAGCGGAAGTTTTGTGCAAAACAGGTCTGGGCACGGTCATAGCTGAAACTTTCGGCGGGTTAGAAATACGCACAGTGCCTGGAGCACCCGGAGTCGGAAAGGTTAAGCATATCTCAATAAGCGACGATTATTTGGTTGCTTGCTTAAGCTTCGGAAGCCTATCAACCAGAAAAGCTTTAACTAACGCGAAGCTTTGCGAACGTATCAATAAGTGGGGTGGAAAGCTTTTGAAGAAACTCATGGAAAAACCAGACTTGGAGAGTTTTTTGAAACTTTCTAAAAGGTTTGCAGAACATACCGGGTTAATCACAGAAAGAGTACGTCGAGTCTTAAATGAGACAGACGCTTCAGGAATTGTCTGCAGCATGCCTATGTTTGGTGAAGGAATTTTTTCTGTGGTCAAAAAAGACGATTTGGAAACGCTTCTAAAAATCTTCCGAAAACACGGCTCCACAGACAAAATCATCATCAGTAAAATCGACTTTGAAGGAGCAAGACTATTATGAAAATTAAGATTCCAAAGAACCATCCTCGTGCCGAATCGCTGCGAATACGTGAGAGGCTCATAGAAGAGTTCGATACAGGCGTTGTAGCACACGCTGGACTCATAGCCCATGGCAGAGGAGAAGCCTTCGACTACCTTTTAGGCGAAAAAACCGTCCCACCAGCATTTAAGGCCGTAAGGGCCGCTGCTGCCATGTTATTGACGGCGAAGACTCCAGTTATCTCCGTGAATGGAAACACAGCTGCATTAACAGCAAAAGAAGTAGCAATGCTATCCGAAATTGTCAAAGCGAAAATAGAAGTAAATCTCTTTTATCGAACAGCTGAAAGAGAAGAAGCAATCAAAAACATTTTGGAAAAGGCTGGAGCAAAAATAATTCTAGGCTTGAACAGTGAAAGTTTATCGCGTATTCCAGAAATAGAAAGCGAGAGACGACGTGTAGACTTGAGGGGCATATTCGTAGCAGATGTGGTTTTAGTTCCCCTTGAAGATGGAGATCGAACTGAAGTGCTTGTCAGAATGGGAAAGAAAGTTATAGCCATCGATTTGAACCCGCTTTCCAGAACAGCACAAAAAGCCTCTATTACCGTCGTAGATAACGTTGTAAGAGCTATGCCACTGCTTGTAGAAACAACAAGGAAACTTCAAAAAGAAAACAGAGAAAAACTTGAAGAAATTCTGGAAAAATTTGATAACACGGAAAACCTCAGTGAATGTATAAGTTTAATCAGAGAAAGACTGAGCAAACTAGCTGCTGAAGGAAAATTTCTTGATTTAGGAAAAGTGGAAATACATGAACGTTGACAAGATTTTCGTTTTGGGTGCTGGTGCCATTGGAAGTATTTACGGCGCATTTTTATCAAGAAAAAAAGATGTTACTTTGATCGGAAGCCAAGGGCATGTAAAAACCATACAGGCTCAAGGCTTGACGCTTACTGGTGATATAAACCAAAATTTTCGCTTAAAAGCTGATGTGAAAATCGGTGAAGTACCATCTAATACGCTCATCCTTTTGACAACTAAGGCTCATGATTCTGTTCAAGCTATAAATCAGATAAAGAATATGTTAAAGAAAGACACAGTTATACTCGTTTTGCAGAACGGTTTGGGAAACGAAGGACTAGTCAAGAAATTAGTTAGTGGCAAAGTTGAAGTTTTAAGGGGCTTAACCATGATGGCCGCCGAATTCCTCGAACCCGGAAAAATTCGGGTCTGGAAAAACAAAACAATTATTGCGAAAAGCAAAACAGCACAAGAAATAGCTAGCCTTTTCAACGATTGCGGTTTGGAAACATATATTTCAGAAAACATGATGAAGGAAATTTGGGATAAACTTATTTTGAACTGTGTCATTAACCCCTTGACAGCAATTTTTCATGTTCGAAACCATAAAATAGCGTCTGAAACACTCAAATGGATCAGACATGAAATCGTGCGAGAATGCCTCGCTGTAGGAAAAGCAGAAGGAATAAATCTTAAAATAAACCTGGAGGAACTTGACCGCAAGATTCTAGGTTATACAAACTTTTCGTCTATGTGCCAAGACATAATAAAAGGAAAAAAAACAGAGATCGACTTTCTAAATGGCAAGATAGTAGAACTTGGACGTAAATATCTGATTCCAACACCTGTAAATCAGACACTGACTTGTTTAACAAAATTTTTGGAGGAAAAGTCAATTGAAATTTGAAGATAGGATTAAGCAAAAGAAAGGAAAAGAAAAAATTGTAATGTTAACGGCTTACGACTATCAAATAGCAAAAATCCTCGATAAGACTGGTTTGGACATAATCCTTGTAGGTGATAGTCTCGCAATGGTTTTCCAAGGCTGCAAAGATACAAAAAGCATCACGATGGAAGATATGATTTACCACACGAGAGTCGTAGCCCAAGGAACCTTAAAAACACCCGTTATCGGAGACATGCCCATACATAGCTATGACACTGTCGAAATGGCGCTAAAAAACACTAGGCGATTTTTGAAAGCAGGGGCTAAAGGTGTAAAAATAGAAGGAAACAAGCCGAAAGTAATCAAAGGGTTATTAGATGCAGGCATTCCAGTTATGGGACATGTAGGACTCTTACCTCAAACAGCAAAAACCTATAAAGTGCGAGGTAAAAACCCAGAAGAAGCTGAGCAAATATTCCAAGATGCTTTAGAAATTGACGAATACGGAGTCTTTTCCATAGTTTTAGAATGCATCACCGAAAATTTGGCGAAAAAGATTACAGAAAACGTTAAGGCGCCAACGATCGGCATCGGCGCCGGAAAGTTCTGTGATGGACAAGTTTTAGTTATAAACGATATGCTAGGACTTAATGAAAGTTTTACACCGAAATACTTGAAAAAATATGCAGATTTGAACAAAATAATTAAAGCCGCTGTAGAAAGGTTTATGGAAGAAGTGCGTTCAGGCACATACCCAGATGAAGAACACACATATCATTAAAAGAGTGTAGTGCAAATGAAAGAGAAAGGATTACAGGCCGAAACTGTACTTAAAGAGTTAGAAGCTAAGCTCAGCAGAGATTTCACGTTTACATCTGGCAAGATTATAGGATCTATGTGTACCTTGCCTCACGTTCTTGCCAAGCAAGCATACATTATGTTTTTAGAAAAAAATCTAGGAGACCCAGGACTTTTCCCAGCCACTGCTAGACTAGAAGAAGAAGTCATCCAAATGCTAGGTTCACTTCTATCGAATCCAGATGCTGCTGGAAACATCGTTACCGGAGGAACAGAAGCAAATGTACTTGCTCTCTGGGCTTTCAAAAATTTAAAAACCAAGAACGGCGGCGAAATTATTGTTCCTATCTCATCACACTGCTCCTTTGATAAAGCTGCAAGTCTACTAGGCTTTAAAATAGTTAAAGTGGGGTTGAATGATCGTTTTCAAGTGGATGTAGAAGCCGTTAGGCGGGCGGTAAACGTTAGGACAGTGGCAATAGTAGGTATAGCTGGAACCACGAGCCTAGGCGTAGTAGACCCAATTGAAGAGCTTTCAGAGATAGCCTTAGAGAACAGCTTATTCCTCCATGTGGACGCAGCTTTCGGAGGATTCGTACTTCCCTTCTTGAAGGAATTGGGATACAAAGTGCTCAAATTTGATTTTCAACTATCTGGTGTCCACTCTGTCACCATAGACCCCCACAAAATGGGTCTAGCCCCCATTCCAGCAGGGGGAATCCTTTTCAAGAATTCAGATTTAAAAAAGGCGATAACTTGGAAGGTTCCGTACTTGGCTGGAGGCGAAGCCGAGCAAACAACTTTTGTAGGCACTCGTTCCGGCGCTTCTGTAATAGCAGTTTGGGCGCTACTCAAACACCTAGGAAAAGAAGGCTACAAAAAAATTGTTAAGCGTTGCATGAGTTTAACACGCAAGCTAGCAGAAGAAATTAGACAAATCCACGGGTTAGACATCATGATAGAGCCCACTACAAACATTGTAGGCATAAAATCTAATGTTTTTGATGTTAAGCGAATAGCTGGCGAGCTGCGAAAAAAGGGATGGGCAGTTTCGCTCTTTCCACAGCATATAAGAATCGTGGTCATGCCGCATATACAAAGGGAACACCTGGAAAGTTTCCTAGGAGATTTAGAAACAATAGTCAAAAAGCAAAATGGTTAAAGTGTAAAAGTTTGAAACATCCATCAAAAGATATAATTGAGACCAAAGGCGAAGAACTTAGAGAAAAACGTATAATTTTATGTGTTACTGGAAGCGTAGCCGCCGTCCGAAGCCCAGAAATCGCCAGAGAACTCATGCGTCACGGAGCAGAAGTTTATGCCGTAATGTCCCGAAACGCTAAGAAAATAATCCATCCTTACCTAATGGAATGGGCTACAGGAAACTCCGTAGTCACCGAGCTTACAGGAAAAATTGAACATGTAACTTTGGTCGGTGAACATTCTGAAAAAGCAGACCTAGTTCTCATTGCCCCTGCTACAGCAAATACTATAAGCAAGATAGTCGCTGGAATAGACGATACCACTGTAACATCCGTAGCTTCAACAGCCATGGGTTCAGGAACTCCTATAATCATAGTTCCAGCTATGCACCAATCAATGTATAAGCATCCGATACTTGAAGAAAACATCAAAAAACTAGAAACTCTGGGTATTGAATTCGTTGGACCTACCATCAAAGAAAGAAAAGCAAAAGTCGCAGACACAGAAGAAATAGTTGAAGCTGTTATCCGTAAACTTGCATTTGAACAAGACTTTCACGGAAAACGTTTCTTAATCACCGCAGGTCCAACAATCGAATACATCGATCCTGTAAGGGTTATTACGAACAAAAGTTCAGGTAAAATGGGTGTGGCCATCGCCGAAGAAGCACAAAAAAGAGGAGGCGAAGTCACACTTGTTTACGGTTTCGGCACTGCGGTTCTCCCTTTCAAGGGGAAGGTCTTGAACGTAGAAACAACTAAGGAAATGCGACACATGGTTTTAGAGGAGTTAAAAAATGTGGATTATGACATTGTAGTTGCAGCCGCAGCGGTTTCAGATTGGACTTTAGAAAGACCGTATAAAAGCAAGATTTCGACTCGGGAAGTTTCTTCGTTAACCTTGAATCTGAAACCTACCTCTAAAATTGTTGACGAGATAAAAAAGGTAAGTTCAAAAACTTTTCTAGTGATTTTTCGAGCTGAATACGGAGTTTCTAACAAGGAATTAATAGACAGTACCTATAAACGGTTAAAACAAGCTAATGCAGATTTAGCTGTTGCAAACGATGTTTCAAGAAAAGGTGTGGGTTTCAGAACCGAAACCAACGAAGTTTTCATAGTAAACAAGAAAAAAAATGTTGTTCATGTGTCGTTAAGTTCAAAGCGTTTTGTCGCAAAAAAGATTCTAGATGTGATAAGAGAAAGTTTAGGCTTATAGATGTAAAAAATAAGCCTGTTCTCCGATAAGTGAGTGTAAATGTGCATGTCTCGCATCAACTGAGATGAAAACGTTGAGAAAACGCTTTAAGATCGTGGCTGTCGGTGGAACTTTCGACGAATTTCATAAAGGACACCGAGTTTTGCTTAAAACAGCTTTTGAAGTCGGTGAAAAAGTTCTGATAGGTTTATGCACAGACAATTTCGTGGAAAAAATGGGAAAGCCTCACGAAATTGCACCTTTCGCGGTGAGACTGGAGGAACTGAAGAGCTTTCTAAGGAAACATGGGTGGCTTGAACGCGCAGAAATAGTGCCCTTACACAATCCATACGGGCCTGCAGTAGCAAGCAAACTAATTGAGGCAATCGTAGTGAGCAAAGAAACTGAGCCAAGAGCTCATGAAATAAATGAAAAACGTGAAGCTGAAGGTCTTCAACCCTTAAGTATTATTGTGATAGAGATGATATTGGCAGAAAACTGTGATCCAATTTCCACTACCAGAATTCGGCGCTTAGAAATTGATCGTGAAGGGCGACTGCTAAGGTAGTGGTCGTCTGGTTACAAACAGCTCCAAGCATAATATAAGTATTAAAGCTATATTAGAGTGGACAAGTTGAAGAGAACAGGTATTGCAAGACTTCCTCTTCATTATGGCAAAGCGCCAAGATGGCTCGTTGCCAGAATGATTGAACTGGCAGATGCAATCGTCACTATAATTATTGACGAATATGGGCAAGACGAGTTTTTACAGCGTATCTCGGACCCGTTTTGGTTTCAAGCATTAGGTTGTGTTTTGGGTTACGATTGGCATTCTTCTGGGGTAACAACAGTCTTAACAGGAGTATTAAAAAACGCGGTCAAGCCAGAGAAGCATGGAGTCGCTGTCTGCGGAGGAAAAGGAAAGACATCCTTGAAGACACCTGGCGAAATTCGTCTAACAGGGGAAATATTTGGTTTCTCAAAATCTGATATTGATCGACTAGTTTACTCGAGCAAAATGAGCGCAAAAGTGGATAACACGGCCATTCAAGCAGGCTATTCCCTTTACCATCATGTCTTTTTTGTATCAAAGAATGGGAAATGGGCTGTTGTTCAACAAGGAATGAGTATAGTGGACAGAACGGCGCGAAGATACCATTGGCTTTCAGAGCATGTGAAGGAGTTCGTGGCTGAACCTCACGACGCAATCGTAGGAGACACTAAAAGAAAAACCGTGTTGAATATGACTGCTAGAGAAAGTGAAGAATGCCGAAAGACTTGTGTTGACATCGTAAAGGAAAAGCCTAGAAAGGTTAAGCAACTGCTGAAATCAGCCAGACCAGCTTATCAAAAGTCTTTGCAGGAATGGATGTCGAAAGCAAAAGTAGAAAACTACACATTTACCCTTTTATCCATGCCCAGAAGAATCAACTGGAATGCTTTGCGTAAAGCTTACGAGTTTCAGCCAAAAAACTATGAAGAGCTGCTAGGCATTAAGGGAGTCGGCTCTGCTACTGTTCGTGGACTTGCTCTTGTTTCAGAAATTATTTACGGTCAACCACCTAGCTGGAAAGATCCTGTCAAGTTTTCTTTTGCTTATGGCGGAAAAGACGGGGTGCCTCGGCCAGTAGATAGAAAAGCGATGGATAAATCTGTTCAGATTTTGAAAGAGGTAATTCAAAACGCCAAAATAAACAACAAAACAAAATTGAAGTCACTAAAGAGACTAAAAAACATCTTTGTATAGGCTAGGTACACGTGTGTATATAAAATATATTTTATACGTAACTAATAGCGTTTCTAAAAAAAGGAGAAGGCGGATTTCTAGGTTTTCTCAGATCAGGAAACGTCTATATTGAAATTCCAGGTACCTTGTAGGGTATGGATCGTGAATTCATATGTACCGATTGTATCCGCCTTGCACACGATGCTTCCTGTCCATCCTGAAATGTCGTTTAGTTTGCTTACCAAGGTGTCATGTTCAAAAGATTCTATGCTGTTGTATGGTGGAACGATTAAATCGCTTACACCCCACTCGATAAAGAGCCCTTGCGCTTCAAACCAAGAGTTCCAGCCAAAAATTGTTGCTCCTGCTGGACCACTTACATCAACTGTCATTTCTGCATCGCTGTACGTGCTTCCACCCACAGATACATCGCTTATATATAAGCCTATGTTGAAGGGTTTGTCCTTAATTGCTTTCGTTGGATATCGTATAACTAACTCGCCGTCACCGTTCTGAGGAGTTTTAAATCGATCCAACCCTGGCGTCGTACCAAACGGACGAACAGCGAAAACCAGACCCGTCAGCAATACTAGCAACGTCAGACACAATCCTGAAATGATCAGATTTTTCATTTTCTCTTTCATCTCATCTCTAAATCTGTTTTTACGTTTTGCACAAATACAGTTGTTTGGCATCATAATATTTAATACAACGTTTTTGAACAAAGTGTACAACTTTTTGAACGCTCTGTTCCAAAGTATTGTATTAAATAGCACATCGACTATGAATAGAAAAGAGGAAGACATATGGAAGTTAGCAAGAAAACAATGAGTTTGTATGGAGTCGCTGGTGTTCTCATCGCTGTTTTAATAATTGCAGGCATCGCTTGGTCTGGCATGACAATACCTAACCTAAGACTTCCAGCATTCATGTCTAACACTGGCACTTTGATCGTCCAAATAACGGATGCCCCTGTTGAATTAGAGCATCTTAACGTTACAATTAACAGTGTTTCGATTCTGAAGAATGAAGATGGCTCAGAAACGTGGGTGGATTTACCGTTTGTCGATGGTGTTGAAAAAGTTTCTTTGGATTTGTTGACGCTTAAAGATGTGACACAAAATCTATCTATATCTGAAATTGATGCTGGAAAATATACTAAGATTAGGCTAAGCATAGAAGATGCTAACGCTACCTACGTGGGAGACGATTGGGAAAAAGTCCACGTTCCACCTGAACCAATCCATGTTCCACCTGGCCACATTGATATAATTGTACACTTTGAGATTGAAGGTGACGAAGACGTAACTGTTCTAATTGATATGAATGCCGAATGGATAGCTATCAGCCAAAGCGGAAACCTAAGACCTGTATTGAAAGCAGTAGTCGAAGCTGTCTCTTAACTCAAATTCCCCTTTTTATTTGCAACCAAATGCGAAAAGTTTCATACCATAAAATAGCGGTTCCGGGGACGCCAAAAACTAAAGCAAATACACTGTAAAAATTGAGATGCCTAAATTGAGTTAAGTAGAAAAGGAGAAGCACCGTAAACATCGTTGCATATAACAAATGTCTAGGAAAGACAAAAGTTCTGAGCTTCACGAATTGTTTTAAAACTCCAACATTCACAACCCTTACGAGTTGATACTCACCTCGAACTTTCTTGATTAAGCCTAGTTCTACAAGCTTGTCAAGATGATACGCAGCTAAGGCTGGACTAGAAAAGCCTAATGCTCTCTGTGTCTCCCTCACTTTTGCAACACCATTTGAAGACCTAAGTATGTACCAATAGACTCGAAGCGTGTTGCCTTTAAGCTCGCTAGCAACATGCTCTTCACTAGTCGCGTTCTTCAAAGTGTCAACTCTCATGCAGTTTTGGTTAATGGTTGTAAATCAAAACCATTATTAACGTTTTATTTTTTTCACCAAAAAGAGACCAAAATCCTTATTCTCTCTTTCATTGGTAAATTCTCACCGAGGTCGAAGGAACTGCCTAGAATCATTGTTTGCCTTAAGCAAGCTTTGGACGTTAGCCAGCTTAAAGCTGACCCTTCAACAGGAAAACTAGTCACTGTAGGT
>JBHIEO010000015.1:0-15973 GCA_046760665.1 Bathyarchaeia archaeon | reverse complement strand
CTCAAACACTATAGCGTAACCACTTCACTGCATGCGCGCGCACTGTTTCTCCTTCTCCCTCGGCAATCAATTCTTTACCTTCAAAACCATTTAAGGCTTGTGGAACACTTTTCTATAAATCACCATTCATTCATATAAGGTATCCATCCATAAGAGAAACTAGAAACTAATAGTTAAGTTAACATCTTTAATCAGCATAACACGTAGAATATGTGGTGACGATGACATCTAAAATTGAACGATGCTTCATAAAAGAAAAAGAAGCAAAAAAACTGCTCTCAGAGTTCTTTAGAAGAACTAAAATACCCTCTCAATGCCTCCCTGAGTTAAAGCCACCTATCGAACTTGCAAAAACCAACAACGAAGAAATTTTTTTCGCTAACGGAAAACCAATTTTCGCAAAATCAAACAACAAACTCTTCCCTACATTAACCTCAAGCAGACTCCTAACAAACATGCCAAAAGCTATAGTGAACATGGGAGCAGTTCCACACATTTGTAATGGAGCTGATATTATGGCTCCGGGTGTCGTCCACTTCCAAGGAGCTTTCAACAAAGAAGATATAGTCATAGTCTCCGACGAACGCCACCAAAAACCTATTGCCGTCGCTATAGCACTTTACAACATAGAAAAAGCGAAAAAACTTGAACGTGGGAAAATTCTGAAAAACATTCACCACATTGGAGATGGGTTGTGGAACATAATAAAACAACTAGACAAAACGAAATAAAGCATAGTTCATAATCGGCTTGCATTTGTTGCTTATTCGGAGCCGAATAAAATTTAAGAAGACTAAATTACCTGCGCTAAGCAGGCATTATTATTACAACAAGGTTCTAAGAAACCCTTAAGAATCTATCTATAACAAAACTATCTGCAATGCCAACGCTCCTAATCCTATATAACACCAAAACTGGAAACACTGAATTAATGGCAAGGGCTGTAGAACAAGGTGCAAAAGTAGTTCAAGGCATAGAAGTCACCACCACATATCATGCTACTACCCAAGAACTCCAAGATGCAGACGCCATAATAATTGGTGTCCCAACCTACAACCATCAAATGACGTTAGATATCCAAAACCTTCTAGAAGAAGCAGCGCAAAGAAACATTCCGTTGAAGGGGAAAATAGCAGCCGCCTTCGGCTCCTACGGATGGAGTGGCGAAGCACCAAAACAAGTGTTAGAAATATTGCAAAACAGGTTCCAAATGAAAACCATAGAACCCCCAATACTGGCCAACTACGAACCAAACGAAAAAAGTCTCAAAGAGTGCAGAGAGCTAGGTAAAAAAGTCGCCGAAAAACTATTGTAACCCTCAAAAATGCGAAGAGAATAAAAACCAAGACACAGTAAATAGTGACCATACGGAGAAAACAACGAAATGAATGAGCTCGCAATAAAATATGAACCCTTTAAAGAAATCATCGTTATGGAACGCACACAGTTTCCCACACCAGACGATTTAGCACGCTTCACCAACATTATCTCTGGAGGAAAAACGGCAGGCATATATTGGGCCCAAGGCATAGCATTCATCTACGTCCCCTTATCGATAAACACAGAAACAGCTGCAAAAGAACTCGTGGAAAAAAGAAGAGTCTACTGGGCTTTCCTAAGCTACACTCCGATGCAAACCTACAAACCCATCATCGAAACAAAAGAAAAAATCATAGTCCCAGTTCTAGACATGTCAACCAACCCTCTCTTCCAAAAAGTAGCGGAATGGCTAAAAAACCAAAAATAAACCAAAAATTGCTAAAACATCTCGCAACCCTGTCATTAAGCTTTCTTACTGAAGGTTCACGAGTGGATGTGGTCAAAGCGAAAGGGAGAGTATTCACCGGTGAGGGTGTTGGAAACCAATTTGTCAGAGTTGTTTGGGCAAGAAAGCAAATCAAAGAAAAACTAGGCTTTGACCCTTATCTCGGCACACTAAACATTCGTCTTTCCGAAAGAAAAGCAAAGCTGCTAAAAAAGACTCTAGAAAACTTGAAAGGCATCGAAATCATTCCAGCAAAGGGTTTCTTTCGCGCACGTTGCTTCAATGCGTTAATAATGAATAAAATCAAAGGAGCCATTGTCATTCCTGAGAAGCCAGGGTATCCTTCCAACGTTTTGGAAATTATTGCGCCAATTTATTTACGCGAAGCATTGTCTCTCAAAGATAACGACGATGTTGAAATAATGATTTTCCTAGGAACCGTTAAGGCTTAATGCCACGTCTTTTGGCACAGATTTCCAAATAGTCGTCAAAGCAGTTGACTTTCTTCAAATAATCACCATAATGGACCAAGCCCGCCATCGCTCGGGCAGCGTCTTCAGGTGAAGAGTATGCAGGGATTCCTAGCTTCTCAAACCTTGACCGGATGAACATTGCCATCTCGGTCTCTCCGATGTCGCAAGCTACAACAGGCTTTGTGCAGTGTTTCACTAAATTTGCTATTCGGGCTACAAAATCTTCTTGCAAGGCAGGTGTGTGATGTAAACCCAACACAATTAAACCATTAACTTCTGGGGCATCAAGCAAAATTTTTGCTGAAAGTTCAAACATTTCAGAAGTTGCAGAGCCTGTTATATCAACTGGATTCAAGTTAGTAGCAAACTTGGGTAACTTGCCAACTCGTTTTAAATTCTCAAACTTTTCAAGAACCTCGTCAGAGAACCTCTTAACGCTTAGGCCTCTAGATTCACACTCGTCAACAGCCATTACACTCGGTCCTCCAGCGTCTGTGAGGATTCCAATGTTGTTCCCAGCCGCTGGTGGTTGAAAAGCAAAGGCTTTGCCGACATCGAAAAACTCTTCCATGTCTTTAACGCGAATTACCCCAACTTGCGCAAAAGCAGCGTCATAAATTTTATCGGTTCCTGCAATAGCTCCTGTATGCGAGGCAGCAGCTCTTGCACCAGCTCTAGTTCGCCCGGTTTTGAATGCAACTATTGGCTTTTTTTTAATAACTCTTTCGGCAACTCTCATAAATTCTCTGCCAGCTTCTATAGCTTCAGCATACAGAAGTATTACCCAAGTTTCTTCGTCGTACAGAAAGTACTCAAGCATTTCTGCTTCAGCTACATCACATTTGTTTCCAAAGCTTACGAACTTACTTACTCCCATCTGTCTTCCAGTCAAGTAGTCAAGGGCGGCAACTCCGAAGGCACCGCTTTGGGTAATCATTGCAATGTGTCCCGCCATGGGTCGCGGGGTTGCAACAAATTCGTCTCCAGTTGTTAGCACTTTCGTTTCTGGTAAGAAAAGCATGTCAACTCCGGTGCTTGTGTCGTAGACGCCAAGACAGTTAGGTCCTAAAACTCGAATGTTAGCCTCTTTTGCAACCGAAGTTATAGCACTTTCGAGGTCGGTGTTTCCAACTTCGCTGAATCCAGCAGTAACTATCACTGAAGCCTTAACGCCTTTTGTAGCGGCTTCTTTCATGACGTTGAGAACAGCGTCTGCTGGCACGACAATTACTACTAGCTCAATTTCCCCAATTATTTTAGATAGTGAAGGGTAACTTTTGTGTCCTAGGATGTAGTCTTCATGGGGGTTAACTGGGTATAATTCTCCTTTAAACACGCCTCTCCGCTTGTTTTCTGCAAAATTCTTGAAAATCACATGTCCTGCCTTGTTGATTTTCTTGGAGGCTCCGACTACTGCAACCGATTTCGGATTGAAAAACGTATCCATCTGCTTAACTATAAAGCTCATCTCAGTTTCTCCTTTTTAAGAGCAGACATTGGTTCAAGTAGCCATGTCTCACTATATTGGCTTTACGATGACGACGCGGAGCGAAAACAGCTTCCGCAAAGCTCATTTAAGACTTACTGAATATATCAGGTCCTTTTACTATTCCAGTTGATTTTTTAAACATTCAATAAGCTATATAACGGAAACGCATGAACATTAGACACCACCCAAATGTATCGGTCTTACAACGACAATAGGCTTATGTTCTATTTCTTTCAACATTTTCCAAGAAACTCCAGTTAAGGAAACATTAAATGTTTTGGCCATGTCCCAAACTGTTCTTCCAGCGCCGAAACCTCGAGCACGATTAGCTAACTCGGCAACCTCTAAAGCTTCTTCAACGCTTATCTTTGCTCCTGTAACAGCTACAGGAGTGGCTCTTTTCTTCAGCTTAAAGCTCCGCCCGACGACGTAGGAAATAAATCCGCCTATAGACCATATTCCTTTAATAGGTTTGGGCCTTGGAGTGAAATGAAAATTCCGCCAAGAATACGTTTTATCCGTATCTACAATCATAACAATCACGTTTTTACCTAGCTTTGCTTTAATGTGGCTACGAATTGTTTCCGCAGTAAAATAAGCATCATTCAACGGTAAGCTAACATACGAGTAGGGAAGATTGCTGCCATCAATTCCACCCTCAGAACCCTGCATTAACGCTTGCAAAAAACCACAATGTTGTAATATCACCTGCTTATGAATACTGCCCTCTATAATAGGGTAGTTTCTAAAGTGGCGGATTGTTTTTTTCCGCAAGTGACATAGCGGTCCAAGAACATATACCCAAACGTATCGCATCCAATATTTGGCTAGAAACTTCGCCGTCAAACTCGGCTTTACTCCACTTTCGTCTATGAGGTTGCCCGTTGCTGTTGAAATCGCCTTTTCAGAAACAACTATAATGTCTCCTTCCTGCACTTTGCCTTTCAAGGCAGCAACTATTTTGGCAACATAGTTTTCATTTGGCTTCCAATATTGCGTGGTAATGGCTAAGAATTTATAGCGCTTCACGTTTTATCACAGCATGGTGAAACTGTCACTCATGACTTTTGTTTAATGCTTTTTGAAGAAATTTTCGAATTTGTAGGAGCCGTGGATGTTCACAGTTTGGGCTACTGAGATAATAAGCTGCAACAGCATTTGCAAAGGTTAGTCTCTCATCAGCTGGAAAATTGTTTGCATCTGCATATATGTTGCCCGCATTCCAAGCGTCCCCAGCACCAGTTGCCCGCAGAGCCTCAACTTTGAAGGCAGGAACAATAGTTTCCTCTTTTTTTGAGAAGGTAGCTGAATAGGTCGTAGCATGAAGGTCTATCCGGCTAGTGAGCCTTTGAGCTAAAAGTTTCGCGCATTCTTTTGCAAAAGCAGGAATAGATTTATGTTGTTTTCGAAGTTTATCAGTTTGTTCGGGAGCTACATATTTGGCATAAGTAATGGCTTCATTCTCATTTAAACTAAGAACGTCTATTAAATTTTGACAAAGCAAGACTTTTTCGACCAGTTCAGGAATTTTTGGCTTATTCGAAAGCGGGTCTGCAGTGTCGTAATAAGTTTTTCCTCTACCCATAGCTTTCACATAACGGAAAACTGTTTGTGCAAGTTCTGTGCCATGTCTTCGAGTGCCTGCCCAGTTGAAAACGCAAATATAGTCAGTTTTCTGCAAAAGCGCGAAGTCTTTCTTTGTAAGATTGCTTGGACGGAATTTTCTTAAGGCACCCAGATCGCGCAGCATCACATTTCTCTTCTCTTTGCCATGTGAGAATTCTAAGGCAGTAGTGACGGACATTTTATCGTTTATTTTCACGTACGAAAGATCAATATTTAATGGTTTAAGGTAAAACTTGAGTATGTTAAGTCCAAATTTATCTGTGTACACAATAGGGAAAACGTTTACACCTAAAACAGCTAATGCCGCTGCCGTGTTAACAGCGTTGCCTCCTCTAAACTCTATCTGCACCACATTGTCTATGCTTCCGCCTTTGCGTTTTGCAACCTCATGTAGGTTTCTATAAAATTCTCTGAAATCTCCATTCCACAATACGAAGCGATCTAAAAAAAAGTCGGGCATCACGGCTACGTTGAACGGTTTCGGTTTGAACCTGTTCAGCCAGTTTAGCAGTTTTTCCACTTTTTGAGAAAGACCCTTCAAGGACGAAGCTCCTCTGAAAACGCATAGACCTTTCTAACAGATAACTTTTACATTTTCAAAAAAAGAGCTACTTATGTTACGTGAAACTAGAGCGTATATATTGTGTTTACTCAGCGTATGGTATATGTCTTATATTGTTCTAAATGAATAGTGTTATATCTGCTTCGGCAGCAACCTCAAGAAATGTTGCGGCACCAGCTATTTCGTCTACTTCAGGAATCAAGTCCTCCTTTTTTACTCCAAACATTTCCATACTTGGGCTGCAAGCATATATCTTAAACAAACCAGACTGCTTCAACCGTTTAAGCATCTCATAAGGCGTCGGATAATTCATCCTCTCCAAATTCATCTTCATTTGCTTCTCCAAATGCTTATACGTCACAGGCAACCCAGCCTTCTCCATGGCGCCTTTCACAAGCACGTTCAAACCCCAGAAAGTGAAGTACAAGTGTGCTTCCATATCCATCGAAACAGCCGTAGAGGACAAGATAAATGCGCAATAAAGTTTATCTAAAGTACCTCCTTGAACAACGATGGCTAATTTTTTTCTATCACTCTTGTTCATAACACCCATCCTCTAGAGTCCAGAGTAGGCTATAACACTGTTATAAACTTTGCGAAAAAACACAAAATCCTCCACATGAAAATACAGAAACGAAGAAAAGGCTAAAGAAATCTAACAACAAAAACAGTGGAGGTATAGAATTTGGTAAGTGCGGTAACATTTAAAGAAAGACTTCTTGAAGCCATCTTTTTAAGCAGACCAAACCGCTTCTTAGCTTCGGTGAAAATAGCCGACAAGCCATCTCTGAGTTTTGTTCCCAACCCAGGAAGAATGCATGAACTACTGAAGCCAGGAACAAAAATTATTCTCAGAGAATTGAAGAAAAAAGGTAGAAAAACTCGCTTTGATTTGATTGGAGTTTTTCACAAAAACCAGATAGTTTCTGTGGATTCTCGCATTCCCAATAAGTTGGTTTCTGTTGCTTTGAAAAAAGAAGACATAAAAGAGCTTGATGGATACACACAAATAAAGTCTGAATACAATTATGACCATACGAGATTTGATTTTTTCTTAACCAACCACTCGCCGCCTTGTTTGTTGGAAGTGAAATCTTGTACACTTGTGAAGAATGGCAGAGCTTTATTCCCTGACGCGGTTACTCTTAGAGGAAGAAGACACATGGAACAGCTTGCAAAAGCAAAAATGCAAGGTCATAGAGCTTGTGTGCTGTTTATGGTTCAGAGAAACGATGCGTTTGTTTTTTCTCCAAACGACGAAGTTGATTCAAAATTCGGAAAAGCCCTTCGTGAAGCGGTGGGAAAAGGTGTAGAAATATATGCTTACTTTTCTGAATTCATGGAAAACAAGATTGCGCTGAGAGGAAAACTTGAAGTAGAGTTGTAAGGCATTGTTATGCAGTATATATGTGAACAAATGAGCAAAAAACAGTTTAACGAAGCTCACAAAATTATTTACACTGGTCAGGATGGGAAAAGATGAAAACCATAAAAGTTCCAGGCAGTAACAACAAACATAAAGTTCTATTGTACGCGATAAGCACTTGTGCATGGTGCAAACTAGCGAAGAAATTTTTGAGAGATAACAACGTCGAATATGAGTATGTTGATGTTGACCTGTGTAGCAAAGAAGACCGAGAAAAAGTCAGAAAAGACATTTTAAGCAAGAGGGGAGGACTTGGCTATCCCATAATGGTAATCGACGATAAAATCTTAATCGCTGGTTTTCATAAAGACAAAATAAGAGAGGCTTTGGCAAGTTGATAACCCTTGAAAAGATGCGACAGAGAGCATTAAGCGATGCAAGAACCTATGGCTACTATCTAAATCCTGACTCCAACTTCTTGAAAGATCTTCTTGAAGGACTTAGGCGAAACGAAGAACGCTATGGCTATCCCTCGTGCCCATGTAGACTTGCTTCTGGGCAGTTTGAGTTTGATAGAGACATAATCTGCCCCTGCGACTATCGAGACCCTGACGTGGAAGAGTTTGGATATTGCTACTGTGCGCTTTACGTAAGAAGAGATGTGTTTGAAGGAAAAAAACCTATAGCGCCAATTCCTGAGCGTAGACCCACGGAAATGCAAGCAAGAGCTTATGAAGTGGCTGTGAAAACCTCTGCTGAAAACTCAGCTTCGAAAACAATTGCTAAAGTTATTGAAGAAACTTCCAATATTACGATGAAAATGTGGTATTGCAAACAATGTGGCTACGTTTGCTTTCGTGAAGAACCTCCTTACATTTGTCCTATATGCAAAGCAAAAAGAGAAATGTTTGCTGAAATAACAATAAACACATACGTGCAGGGATGAAATTCGCGAGGTGAAAAATTGTGGAAAAAGTGATAATTCTAGTTGAAAATGGATTTGAAGACAGAGAATTCATGTACCCGTACTATCGACTTCAAGAAGCAGGCTACGACGTAAAAGTTGTTGGCCCCAAAGCTAAAGAAATCTACCACGGTGAATATGGGCTTTCTATCAAATCAGACTTTTCTAGCGACGAGATAAACATTGAAGACTATGTGTCTGTCATAATACCAGGAGGTCGAGCACCTGACCGTATGAGAACAAACAAAGGACTGGTCGAATTAGCAAAAGCTGCGTTTCAGAAGGGAAAAGTAATCGCTGCTATTTGCCATGGCGCTCAACTACTCATCGAGGCAGATGTTCTTAGAGGGAAAAGAGCCACATGTTATGTGTCTGTTGCCACCGACCTCAAAAACGCTGGCGGTATCTACGAAAACAGTCCAGTTGTCGTGGATGGAAAACTTGTTACTTCCCGCTTTCCAGCAGACCTCCCCCAATTCTGCAAAGCAATAGTAGAGCTCCTTCAAATAAAATAGCCCACTTTTTCATAGAAAAACTAGAAGCCTAACTTTTTGTGTCTTCTTTATCTTTATTGACTATTCAAAGGTGAAGGCTGAAGGACATAGGTTGCTTATGACGCAGCCTTTGCAATTGGGTTTTTTGGAAGTGCAAACTCGTCTGCCGTGAAAGATAAGCAAATCAGTGAGCTTAGGCCACTGCTCCTTTGGAACAAGTTTCATCAAGTCTTTTTCTATTTTGCTAGGGTCTTTATTCTCACTTAATTTTAGTCTTTGTGCGAGCCTTCGAACATGTGTGTCAACAGCAATTCCTTCAATTATCCCAAAGGCGTTCGACAATACAATATTTGCAGTTTTTCTCGCCACTCCTGGCAGTGTTATTAATTCATCCATCGTTTTCGGTACTTTCGACTCAAATTTTTCCACTAACATTTGACCCATTTTTTTCAAGTATTTAGCTTTGTTTCGATAGAAACCTGTGGATTTGATATCTTTTTCTAATTCTTCGAGTTCTGCATTCGCATAATCTTCGGCTTTCTGATATTTCTTGAATAGGTTCTTTGTGACTTCGTTGACTGTTTTATCGGTTGATTGGGCTGAAAGTAACGTTGCAACTAGAAGCTCCAACGGAGTAGTGTAGTGAAGGGCTATTTTAGCATCTGGATGCTCTTTTGCAAGAAGTTTAATGATTCTTGGAACTCGCTCCCTGTCTTCCATCTTACAGACTACCTCCCTTTTCCCCTTTAACATGTACCAGAGAGAAGTGAATGTAGTGAAACAAAAAAGCGTTATCTAAAGTAGTTTAAAAGGTTTGTCAACCGAGTTGAAAAACTTGTCCTTCGAGCCAACTAATTAAGTTTTTCACGAAAAACCTTGCGATAAGTGTACACTGTAAGATTTGTAAGAAAACGTTCAGCAACTTCTCTGCGGTTGTTATGCCTTCCTGCTAGAGCTTGTACATTGTTTGAAACAAGCATTATTTAAGAACACTTGCTATGGTTCTGTTATTTTAATCGCTTGAGTAGGGCAGTTGACTTCACAGGCTCTGCAGAAAATGCATTCAGGCTCGTTCACTGGATCTGATTTTTGTTCTGAGACAGGATGCCCAGGCGTATCAATCATTTCGAAAACTGATACAGGACAAACCGAGACACAAATTGCGTCTCCATTGCACACGTCTTGGTCCACAGCCACTTGAGTTCCATGAATGCCAAGTTTCTTGGGTGGATCTACTTCCCCTCTTACGTCATGACCGTTGTGAGTGTCTACTTTCGGTTTTTTCATGAAGTCAGGGTCAATAGGCATTTTTTCGCAATTCCTCCTTACGTTTTTAGCTACTATCATAGTGTTACTATATATTTGCTTTTTTCCAAGTTTCACAGAAAACCTTAATCATGATGCAACACTATTGAAGTAGTATTGGTGTGGAAATTGGAAGAATTTGAGGAACAGATTCTGTGCGAAAAATGCCGTAATCCCATTGATGATTGTAAGTGTGTTTGTCCTTACTGTGGTGAAACAGATGATTGTACTTGTTGCATTGGTTATGGCTGTGCCACTGGTGGATAATTGATCGAAAATCGCTTGTGGTGAGGGGGGCTTTGGCTAGTAAAGAATTTAACTGGATGATAGGTGGACCTCAAGGAAGCGGCGTTGATACTGCAGCAAACATTTTTGGGAGAGCTTGCGGTTACGGAGGGTATCATCTTTATGGAAAAAGAGAATATCACTCCAACATTAAGGGGCTTCACAGCTACTTTCACTTTCGAGTTTCAGAGAAGCGAGTTGCAGCCAACGTAAATGATGTTGATTTGCTTGCAGCCTTCGATGCAGAAACAATAGTCAGACATATAAGAGAAGTGGTGCCAAACGGAGGAGTAATTTTAGAGAAAGAAGACCTTGACACAAAAATCTTAGACATACCGACGTTGCCACCTGAATTCATTGTTGAACTTAGAAAGTATCTTGAAAGCAAAGGAATCAGCAATATAATAAGAGACTTGGTGGAAGAAGCACAGAGGGAAAACATCCATGTGTATCCTGTGCCTTTTCTCGATTTGCTAAAGGATGTAGCTGACGAGCTTGGGATTGAAAAGCTAAGTAAAGTTACCCGAATGAAAAACGTGTTGGCTCTTGGCG
Organism: Bathyarchaeia archaeon; assembly: GCA_046760665.1. Taxonomy (GTDB): domain Archaea; phylum Thermoproteota; class Bathyarchaeia; order Bathyarchaeales; family SOJC01; genus JBHIEO01. The sequence goes on along the minus strand of JBHIEO010000015.1, from coordinate 5,092 downwards.
TATCCTTCAGTCTACTTGACTACGATGTTAGTTTGGTGGAAAAAGCCATCAAGGTAGTATTTAGTGAAAAGCCTAGAATTGCTGAGATGAATGTTTTAGCTTTCAGAAAAGCTTACGAATATGCAAAACAATCCTTCAGTGACGGCTTCGCCTATAAGCTTGAGAAGCTAGATGTTAACGAAGAAAGAATCTTTCTTCTAGGGAACCAAGCTGTAGCGTTAGGTAAGATTTTGGGTGGATGCCGAATTCAAACCTATTACCCGATTACGCCAGCTGCGGATGAGAGCGAGTATTTAGAAGCTTGTGAGGTGTTTAAGTTGAAGAATGGAGAGGGAGCGATAGTTGTCATGCAGACTGAGGATGAGATTGCTGCTGTGAATATGGCTTCTGGAGCAGCTTTGGCTGGAGCTAGGGCGGCAACCTCAACCTCTGGACCTGGATTTTCTCTTATGGTGGAGGGGCTTAGTTGGGCTGGAAACAACGAAGTTCCAATAGTAATCACATATTATCAACGGGGTGCTCCTTCAACTGGTCTGCCTACACGCCATGGACAAGACGACCTTAGATTTGTAATTCACGCCGGTCATGGCGAATTTCCAAGAATAGTCATTGCTTCGGGGGACATGAAAGAATGCTTTTATGATGCAGCTAAGGCTTTCAACTATGCAGAAAGATATCAGACACCAGTTATCCACTTAATAGACAAGGCTATAGCTAACAGCACGCAAAGCTACACGGTTTTTAGCCTCAGCCAAGTGAAGATAGACCGTGGAAAGATTGCCAGCAACAAAGATCTTCAAGGCGGCGAATACAAACGATTCAAATTCACCAATTCGGGCATTTCACACAGAGCTTTTTTGGGAACCAAAAATGCTGTTATGTGGTACACTGGAGACGAACACAACGAAGTAGGCCATATAAGCGAAGAACCTTTGAACCGAAATAAAATGATGGAAAAAAGAATGAGGAAGCTCGAAATCGCTCATAAAGAAATTCCATTAGCGGAAAGACTTAACTTCTTTGGACAAGGGGACGCTAAAAACGTTATCGTAAGTTGGGGTTCACCTAAAGGGGCTATTTTAGAAGCCATGGAAATGCTTGAAAACAAAGGGTTCGAATTAGCATTTTTGCAGGTTCGTATGCCTCATCCGCTGCCCAAAGAGAGAATAGCTGAAATTTTAGAAAAAGCAGAGACGAAGATCATAATCGAAATGAACTATTCAGGGCAGCTAGCAAGTATAATAAGCGAAAAAACTGGATTTTTCATGGACTATTACATTCTCAAATATAATGGTCGCCCCATGACTACAACAGAGGTGTATGAAGCTTTGAGGAAAGTTCTTCGAGGTGAAGCACCCAAGAAGCAGGTGTTGACATATGGTTCTTAAGATGTCAGATTATAGAACTCCAGTGTTTGCAGATTGGTGTCCAGGCTGCGGTGACTTCGGCATACACACAGCTATACAAATGGCGTTAGCCGAGCTACAGCTGGAACCGCATAGAGTGGTCATTGTCTCGGGGATTGGATGCTCGGGCAAAACTCCTCACTTCACGAATGTGAATGGAATACATACATTACATGGCAGAACTTTGCCTTTTGCAATGGGAATTAAATTAGCTAACCCGAATCTAGAAGTGATAGCTGTAGGCGGGGATGGAGACGGGCTTGGAATAGGCGCAGGACACTTTGTCAACACCGGTAGAAGAAACATTGACATGACTTACATTATACATGACAATGCAGTTTACGGTCTAACAAAGGGACAAGCATCTCCCACATTGAAATTGGGGCTGCAGACGAAATCTCTTCCAAAACCGAACATTAATGCAGCTGTCAATCCAATAGCGTTAGCCCTTGCTGCAGGCTACACTTTCATCGCAAGAGCCTACGCCTATGACGTGAGGCACATGAAAAACATTCTAGTTCAAGCCATAAAACACAAAGGATTAGCCTTCGTTAACATCCAGCAACCATGCCCCACCTACAACAATATTAACACTAAAGAGTGGTACGGCGGACTGGACAGAATCGACCCAGAAACAAAAAAACCGAAGCCGAGAATTTACAAGCTAGAAGAAACGGGCTGGGACCCTGTTGTAAGAAACCCTAGCGAAGAATTAGATAAAGCTGTGGCTGCACTTAGAAAGTCCAGAGAATGGGGAGATAAAATACCCATAGGGATATTTTACAAGAACGAACTGGTTCCCGCATATGAAGAACGAATATCTAAAAGAATTCCCTTCTACACCGAGAAACCGCCTGCGAAACAAGAGATTAGCGACGAATCAGGAGTACCTGTTGTCGTGATGGAAAAATGGTTTAAAGAATTAAAAGTATAACCTAGGGGTGTGAAAGACTATGAAAGGATACGCAGGCAAAATATTAAGAGTAGACCTCTCGAACAAATCATTCGAAGCACAAACACTGCCACCCAAATGGCCACGAAAATTTTTGGGTGGAATGGGCTTTGCAAGCATGATGCTTTTCAAAGAAACAAAGAAGGGCTTGGACCCCCTCGGCGCAGACAACAAGTTAATTGTTGCACCTGGGCTTCTGACGGGTACGGGTATTCCAACTGCTTCGAAAACAATTTTCATAGCGAAGTCTCCTCTTACAGGGGGGTTTGGAAAAGCATCTGCAGGTGCCTCCATTGGACCCACGTTGAAGAAAGCAGGATATGACCTTTTAGTAATAGAAGGAAAAAGTCCAAATCCGGTTGTCTTGGTCGTTGCTGACCGCTTGGTGAAAGTGGATGATGCTGGGGAGATTTGGGGCAAGAACGTGCGGGAAGCTGCAAGTATGTTAAAGAAGCGTTATGAAGGTTTTTCAACTGCTGTGATTGGTTCGGCTGGCGAGGCTATTTCAAAAATAGCAGGAATCGACTCCGATGAACGGCAAGCTGCGAGAACCGGTGTCGGCGCAGTTATGGGTTCTAAAAAACTGAAGGCGATTGCTGTGAAAGGCACTTCTAACATTGAATACGCTGACGCTCAGGCTCTGCGTGATTTGGTAATCAAATGGACGAAAAACATTAGAGAAAATCCAGGCTCGCAACTGGACATGAAATATGGAACAGGAGAATTTTACGTTTGGATGAACCAACACAAGGGGGTTCATCCTAGCCGTAACTGGCAGCAAGGCTACTTCCAAAAATCTTTCGATAACCTAAAAGAGGGAGAACTGGCGCAATTGGACCCTTACTATTGGTCTCCAAAATACACCGTTAGAAACAAACCTTGTCCAAACTGTACCAAACCATGTGGCAGGATTGTCCAAATCAATGAAGGAAAATATGCAGGCACCGAACTTGACGGACCAGAATACGAAACAATATATTCTCTAGGAGCAAATCTTGAAATCGACGACTTTGAGGCATTGTGCCACATCCACATGATGTGCGACCTTTATGGATTAGACGCCATCTCTGCTGGACTTACTGTTTCGTGGGCGATGGAAGCTTTTGAGAAAGGGTTGCTTACTAAAGAAGATTTAGATGGTGTGGAGTTAAAATTTGGAGACGTTGACGCAACGCTGAAAGTTTTGCGGAAGATGGCTTATCGAGAGGGAAAGGTTGGCGCACTTTTATCAGATGGTGTAAAAGCAGCAAGTGAAAAACTGGGTAAAGGCTCCACTCGTTTCGCCATTCACTCTAAAGGACTTGAATTGCCAGCCTACGATGCTAGAGGAATCAAAGGGATGGGTCTTGCAATGGCTGTTGCTGTTCGCGGAGGCGACCACTTGACAGCAGTGGCTTATGGAACAGAGCTGGTTGGGAAATGGTGGAAATTTTCGGGTGTAGACAGGTTTTCGGCTGAGAACAAGGGTTATGAAATTAAGGTTCATGAAGATTTGATGACTGTATATGACATTGTCGGAGTATGCAAATTTACGAGACACATGTTCTATGCTGAAGCCTACCCTGAAATGATAAAAGCGGTTACTGGAATGGAGCTAAGCGTCGCTGACCTTTTCACGATTGGCGAGAGAGTATACAATCTGCAACGAGCTTTTAGCGTCAGAGAAGGCCTCGACAGAAAAACTGACTCATTGCCTGCTCGGGTGTTTGAAGACCCGATTCCAAAGGGAGTGTCGAAAGGCAGCAGAATCAAAAGAAGCGAGTTTGAAAGAATGCTCGACGACTATTATCAGGCCCGTGGATGGTCCTGGAACGGTGTTCCCACCAAAGTCAAGTTGATTTCCCTTGATTTACAAGAGATTGCAAAAGAAGTAGGTGTTTAACAGGTAGGCGATGATGCTTAACCGGCTTGAAGAATATAGAAAGAAAAGGAACTTCAAGAAGACGCATGAACCAATAGGGGAGGAGAAGCGAGTGAGCGAAGGCAGCATATATGTGATTCAAAAACACAACGCAACTCATCTTCACTACGACTTAAGACTGGAAATGGACGGGGTGTTGAAAAGTTGGGCTGTTCCCAAGATTCCCCCAATTGAACCAGGAACCAAAAGACTTGCTGTTGAGGTTGAAGACCACCCTGTTGAATACGCTAATTTTGAAGGCACAATACCCGAAGGCGAATACGGCGCTGGCACAGTGAAAATTTGGGATAAGGGCAGCTACACGCTTTTAGAAAGAAAAGAAAGCAAAATAACGATCGACATCCACGGCGAAAAGCTAAAGGGAATTTACTATCTTATCAGGTTCAAAGGCAAAAAAAATTGGTTGTTCTTCAAAAAGAAGTAGAAAGAATCACATAAAGTAGAATAGATTAAAATAGACAAACAATTGACGAGAGGCGAACTTATACAAACATATTTTAGCATTAGTCTCATAGCGAGAAACGAAAGTTATTGATTCTTGATACTCATTTTGAAGGGAGAAGATTAGCCAGAGCTACCAGCTTTCTCCGTAGTTTCCTGCAGCTATGACTATATCGTAGATGTCTACGTCTCCATCTCCGTCTATGTCGCAGTCTGGGTCGTATTGTGGATCTGGCTTTGATTTGCCGTAGACGCCCGCCATCCGCACAATGTCGAAAATATCCACGTCTCTGTCTGCGTCGACGTCTCCGGCTAACGTCACGAAGACCCAGCCGTCAACAAGAGTGTTGTCTCCGGTTTCTGTTTCGTTTA
>JBHIEO010000014.1:0-16916 GCA_046760665.1 Bathyarchaeia archaeon | reverse complement strand
GCAACATGGGCAAAGCTGCAGCAGCCTTTTACAAGGAGCTTAAAGACAGTGGAATACCAAACGATATAGCTTTGAAAATGACGGAAGACTACATGGGCACCTTCACAAGCCTAGGAAATATACTTAAACAGTTTGGTAAAGGCAAACATCTTACTTCTGAAAAAGAGCAGAAGCTTGAAAAACAGATACGCAAGCAGATCGAAGAAAAAATCGCCGAGAAAATGAAACAGAAAGGACTGGAGTTGGAAGAGGAAGAAGAGTAGGCTTTTGCTCTTCGTTCCATACGAGGCTGTTCATTTGCAAATAAGAACAATTCTTAGCATTATTCCACAAATCATTCAGCTACTCGCTCATCTTTTGTGGATATGGATAACGTTAGACTGGAAGGTGAGAAAAGCAAGGAAAGCTTTTGAGAAAGAGCTTGTCCGTCAAGGGATGCCGAAAAAAGACGCTGAAAGATTGAGCAAACAAATTAAAATCGCCAAAGATCAAATAGTAAGCTCTATCTGGCAATTAGCCTTTAAATGAAACTTGTTCCTTCGTTCTCTAATGTAACCGTTTATCATCTTAATTTTTCCAGTTCTTAAATCTTCGAAAATCTGAGAGCAACAAAAAGAAGAAAAGGAAACATCATAGCTCTGTGATTTAGCTAGTTTTATCGCTTCTTTAGCTGGAAAAGCGATGGCGTTTACGCCAGCCTTAACAGCCAAAACATCTGTTTTTGCTCTATGCATGCCCTTAGGTCTCATACACCCTAGCACTAAAGGTGTAGACGGCATCATAAGTCTAGCGGCTACAAGTACTTTGCCTATGTCTAAGGGAGTAGGCGGCTTAACTTTTTCCATTGTCGTGCTACGTATTGGCATAAAGGCGATTACAATGACTGCCGAGGGCTTATACTTTGCAATCATTTTCAATGCGTGAGGTTCACCTTTTAGCTTACCGTAGTGAAGACCAACTAAAACATGGGGCACGGTTGGAATGTCGGCGCCATGTAATGCTTGGAGCGAGTTTTCATAATCCACAACGCTAACGTTCAAGTTGTAGATTTCCTTAATTGTTTCATCTGAACCAATTATGTCAATTAAAGCAGCGTCTATCTCTGCCTCTTTCAACTTTTTCGCCACACCATTGCGAACAACACCCGTATGAACCACCAGAGTTAATCCTAATTCTCGCTTAATCTCTGCCATCGCGTCCACAAACCTTTCAAGGGGCACTGAGCCGTCTGGCAAACATCCACCACTAATCAAACACCCTACGGCGCCTTTGCTCTTCAAATTCCTACAAAGCTCTACAAGTTTCTTCGGTGAGACAGCAGGGTACATAGTGTTTAGAACAACGCCGCTGCAGTGTTTACATTTTAAAGAGCATGAGGAGCCAGTTATGGAGATTGAAGGAAAGACGGTGGGTGAGGAACAGTAATAGTCTGTTTTGTAATAGACAAAGCTGGGGACATAGAAACGAATTTTATTTCCAAAATGTTTTTGGCTAACTTTCCGCGCTTTTTCCAAGGCTTTCTCAAACTTCTTTTTATTTGCTTCCAACAGTTCTTCGTAATTCACAGTTATCAAATCCTAAACAGCATTAACTTAGCTTCCGCACTCTAACTTATAAAATTCGCACCTTTACGGCGCCTCAGTTTTTTGCTCATACCCACAAACGCCAATTTTGCTGTTTAAGGCTCATTAAGCTTTTTAAAGGAGCGCTACGAATAGTGTTTCCATGAAAAAGCAAAAGCTTCTTAGACTGCTAAAAGAGTTATTAAAAAATTCTAAGAGGAGCGACAGGGAAATAGCTAATATTTTAGGAGTTTCACAGCCAACCATTAGCCGAACCAGGGCTCGACTGGAAAAAGAATACATAAAAACTTACACCGTGATTCCAGACTTTGCAAAGCTTGGATATCAAATCTTAGCTTTCACCTTTGTCAAAATGAAGTCTTATCCATCGACTGAAGAAGCAGAGAAAATAGTGCAGCAGACGACACAATGGACTAGTAAACATCCAAACGTTATTTTCGCTGCTGATGGTGAAGGACTTGGAAAAGACATCGTCATGATGTCCTTTCACAAAAACTATTCAATGTACGCTGATTTTATGCGAACCTTTGCCATGGACTGGGGAAGAAATATAAACGAATTTGGATCTTTCCTCGTAAGTATAAATTCGGGTTTCAATATGAAATCTTTGGACTTAAAATACTTGGCAGACGACATCTTAGGAAATAGTGGATAGACAATAGAACTTACGCCTGCCTCAATTCTTCTAAGGAACGTCGTCTTTTTTATGGGGAGTATTTTTTTGTTCAGAATCTGAAGTCTTAAAGTTTTTTTAGACTGAAAAGTTTATTATTGACGATATTTGAAAATAAAAGAGTGGCTAAAATATTGCGGAGGTTATTGAGTGAGCGTTGAAAAACCCTCTGATGTTGTAGCTCTGTTTCATTCCATGCTTGAGGCTTACCAGATATCTTTAAGAGACATTCTCGGTAGTGGTAAAGCGGTTTTTGTTCACCCCGTCTTGGAAAACTTCATGAAAATCAACGAAGCAACTGGAGTCCACATGGTTAAAGGACAAAGCCTAGATGTAGCCCTGCAAAACCTCTCAAAAACCATCAAAGCCACAGGTTATGTTAAAGATTTTCGATTTGAAAAGTTGAGTGCACAGAAATATTTAATACATGTTGACGGATGCATTTGGGCGCCAGAAGTACATAAAAACCTCAACCCGAAAGATTTGACATGCTCCTATGCTCTTATTGGTATGGCTATAATTCAAGCTTACAGCGGCAGCAATGCAAAATGCACTCATTCTGAATACCTAAAGAAAGGAACAAAAACAATAATTGAAATAACAAAACCCAAAAAAACTTGAACAGCGTTATCTCAGTCAATTTCCATGTATAATTTAGCAAAAGGTTTATTTCGCAACTTATCCGCTACATGTTTATGCTGTTTCACAAAACTGACATAACTAAACATTCTGCCCAGTCTTTCAGCTCTTCAACATATTTTCATGGCCAAGATAACACCGTTATTTCGTATGAAACAACAAATGCGGAGAATAAGTGTTTAACAGAGATGATTCGAGTCTCATCTGGCACGGCTATTGCGCTTGGTTTAATAGACGGCTTTTTGAACGCCAAGCCAACTACCGCATATCTACTCACTTATATTGAAGGCAAATGTACCGCAAATTGCGGCTTCTGCTCCCAAGCGAAAAGCAGTAAAAGCCGAGCGGACATGCTTTCTAGGGTTGCTTGGCCAGTTTTCGCAACGAAACAAGTAGTATCCAAGTTAGCGACTGCGGTGCAGAGAGGAGAAATAAAGCGGGTCTGCATTCAAGCTTTGAACTATCCCACAGTTCTAGAGGATCTGTTAGCCTTAGTTAAAGAGATTAAATTGCAAGGAACGAAAGTGCCCATATCAATTTCATGTCAGCCCTTGAGCAGAAAAGCAATGAGGAAACTGGCAGACGCTGGTGTTGAAAGGGTGGGAATTTCACTGGATGCAGCAACAAAAGACGTTTTTAACCGAGTCAAAGGCAGTGCCGCTAACGGACCTTATGAATGGAATAGGCAGCGTGATGCATTGTTGGAAGCAGTGGAAGTGTTTGGTAAAAGGAAAGTGAGCACCCATCTCATCGTAGGTTTGGGTGAAACAGAAGAAGAAATGATCAAAACTATTCAGTGGTGCGTAGATAACAACATTTACCCAGCACTCTTTTCCTTTACACCTATACTTGGAACGGCATTAGAGCACAAACGTTCGCCGACCATAAGCCACTATAGAAGAATCCAGCTTGCTCGTTACCTAATAGTGCAAGGAAAGACGAGATTTGAAAAAATGAATTTTAATGAAAAAAGCTGCATTGTCGACTTTGGAGTTTCGCAAGAACAGTTAGAAACTGCTATTCGAAGCGGAACACCCTTCTTGACTTCAGGATGCCCAAACTGCAACCGCCCATACTACAATGAAAAACCAAGCGGTCCTCTCTACAATTTTCCAATTCAACCAACACTCCAAAATATTGGAGAAATAAAGCAGCAACTTATAAGCAACAGCTAGATCTATGGATGTGATTATGTTTTCTTCCTTTTTCGGTAAAGCATGAAAGTGTGCCCTCTGACCTCTACAAGGACAGATTCGGTTTGCTGAGCAGTTCTGTTTGCGATAGCCTTAGCGTTATTTTCTCCCAACGCTGTCTTCAGAATCTTCACTTTCACCATTTCCGTCCTCTCCAATTGTCCGTCTATTTCAGCTAAAACCTCTTGAGAAATTCCATTCTTTCCAATCCAAACCGTTGGTCTTTCAGCGCTTAACTCACGCTTTATTCTTCGTTTCATCTTTGGTGTTATCATGTTTTTTGTTTCTCCAATTTTATTGGAAACCGCATATGCTTGCCACAGTAGCTGCACGTGACAACTACGTGGGGCTCTCGGCGTTGCCTAATACGCACACGACAGTTAATGCCAGGCAAAATAAACTTTTTACAGCCTCTACATATCTGACGCCGATATTCTCTTGGAATACGCACTCGTGATGCCATAGAAATTCTTCGAGCAATGTCAATGTAGCGTTGCGCTAATTTTTCGTCTTCACGAATCACGTTTTTGGCAAGATTGAAAAGTCTGTGAATTCGCCGGAGTGCGATTTTCTTGTTTGCGCCACTCAATTTTATACGTTTTCCTCTAAAGACATTTTACTCTTCAGCTGTTACGATGACGTTTCTATTGAAATAGCTTTTTATATTAGAACTTATGTTTTGACAATGCGATTAACCTTGGGCATAAGATCTTTCCTTCAATCTGTCAGTCGATTGTTAAAGTTAGCCACAAAACCTGGCAAATCGGAGCTTTGGCAATCAATAAAAATCTGCTTACTCGGCATTGCAGTAGTGGGTGTGATAGGCTTCATCATCAAGCTGATTTCTTTCGTTTTGCAAGGCCTCTGACAAATGGAGAATTAGGAATGTCAGAAGAAGAAACGCCTACAACTTCTGTTTTCGCTGTTCGCACTACTGCTGGACAAGAGAAGAACGTGGCAAATCTGATTGCTATTAGAATTGAAAGCGCTAAATTACCAATTAAGGCGATTCTAGTGCCAGAAATGTTAAAAGGCTATGTTTTTGTAGAAGCCGAAGGCCCCCATTTTGTTGAAGAAGCTATTGCGGGAATTAAACATGTTAGGTCCCGAGTTCCTGGAATTGTGAGTTTTTCTGAGGTTGAAAGATACATCGTGGTTAAGCCTGTTATTGAAGAATTGAATGTTGACGATGTGGTAGAGATTATAAGCGGTCCTTTCAAGGGCATGAGAGCAAAAATTACTCGAATTGACAAGACAAAGAGTGAGGTAATTCTTGAGCTTTTAGAAGCAACTTTCACTCTTCCCATAACGGTTCATGCGGATTACGTTAAAGTTGTAGAAAAGGCTAAGAAGGCGGAGTAGAAAAATGGTGGAAAAGAAAACCATCGATGCGCTGGTAAGTGGTGGACAAGCAACTGCTGGACCACCGTTGGGTCCTTCCTTGGGGCCGCTAGGTGTTAACGTTCTAGCTATTGTGAATAAAATCAACGAGCTTACAAAGGATTACGCTGGAATGAAAGTGCCTGTGAAAATTGTTGTCGACCCTGAAACCAAAGAGTTCGAAGTCTCCGTGGGCACGCCTACCACTTCTGCATTAATTGTCAGTACGTTAAAAGTTCAGAAGGGTTCAGGCAATCCGAAAGAGGAGAAAGTGGGTAACCTCACCATGCAACAAGTGGTGAACCTCGCACGAAAGAAACGCCAAGAGTTGCTGGCTAAATCGCTTAAACTGGCAGCTAAAGAAGTTTTAGGCAGCTGTGTCAGCATGGGCGTAACAGTGGAAGGCAAAGACCCTCGAGAAGTGCAGCAAGAGATAGATGAAGGCAAATACAACTCTCTTTTCCAGAAAGAAGAGTAACAATCTTTTTATAACGGATTTCTATACGAGATTTGGCACGAGGCCTAGGCAATGTCACTGGACACAAAGACGATTCTAGAAGCAGTCAAACAAGTTAGGGAAAGGTCTGAAAAGAAAAAATTTAACCAAACCGTAGAATTGATCATAAATTTACGTGACATTGACATGAAGAAGCCTGAGGCAAAAATTCAAGAAACCATAGAGCTTCCACATGCTCCGAGCAAAAAAGGGAAAGTGTGTGTAATCGCCACTGGTGAACTTGCACTTAAGGCGAAAAAAGCTAGTGCTGAACTTGTCATAGGCAGAGCAGAGTTAGAATCTTTAGCCACCGACAAAAAACGACAAAAACAGCTGGCAAACAACTATGACGCGTTCATAGCAGAAGCACCTCTAATGCCTCTGGTAGGAAAAACCTTAGGCTCAATTCTTGGACCTAGGGGTAAGATGCCGAAACCCGTTCCTCCAATAGTAGATATCAAATCTCAAATCGCAAAGTGGAGAAAAACTGTAACCTTACGAATGCGAGGTCAACCGATTCTTCAATGTGCAGTAGGAACAGAAGATATGAAAGACGAAGAAATCGCAGAAAACATCATGACCGTAGTGCGGAGAATTGAAGGAAGACTTAAAAGAGGCCTTAAAAACATTACGACAATTTATCTTAAAACCACTATGGGTTCACCCGTAAAAATCAAACTGTAGAAGGGAACAGGCAGTGACAGAGCAGCGCCAAATATTGCAGCAGAAAGTTAAGGAAATCGAAGAGATAGCGAGCGTTATACAACAATATAGAGTTATTGCATTGGCTAGCCTGCAGAAAGTGCGTGCTGCTCAACTGCAAGAGCTTCGAAAAAAACTCCAGAAAGACGCCTATCTTCGAGTCATCAAAAACACACTTATGAAACGTGCAATCGCCCAGTTCAAAAACAAGCCAAACTTAGACAAACTTGAGGAACATCTAAGTGGCTCAACAATCTACTTGTTCACAAACCTTAATCCCTTCAAGCTTGTCTTACTCTTAGAAAAAAGTAAAGTAAAAACTACAGCTAAAGCTGGCGACATAGCCGCTTTTGATGTTGTTGTTCCAGCGGGGAACACTGGACAACCACCAGGGCCGATAATTAGCCAGTTCAGTGCTGTAGGCTTGAAGACTCGTATAGAGTCTGGAAGTGTCTGGATAAACAAAGACACATTAGTGGTAAAAGAAGGCGAACCTATCTCGGAACGTTTGGCTGCTGTGTTGTCAAAGCTAGGCATAAAACCTGTTGAAGCTGGGCTCGTGTTAAAAACGGTCTATGACAATGGAGCAATAATAGGCGAGCAGCAGTTGCATTTAGACCTTGACGAAACCAGAAAAACTGTGGAAGAAGCCCACAGGTGTGCTTTCTATCTTTCAGTAAATAGTGCTTATACTATACCAGAGAACATCGAGTTCTTACTTCAAAAAGCCTACCAAGATGCTTATCGACTAACCGTAAACGAAGATATACCTACAAGAGAAACAATAGCCGACATACTTAGGAAAGCCCATATGCAAATGTTAAGCTTAAAAACTCGGCTGGATATGGTTAAAGGAACAACTCAGAAAGGTTGAAAAGGAAGCGTGTAGAAAAAGGTAAGAGGTGAAAAGAAATATGGAATATGTTTACGCCGCGTTGCTCTTACATAACGCTGGAAAACCAGTAAACGAAGAAAATTTAACGAAACTGTTGAATGCGGCAGGAGTCAATGCTGACCCAGTTAGAGTGAAAGCTCTTGTTGCTTCCTTAGAAGAAGTCGACATAGACGAAGCCATAAAAACTGCACCAACATTAATGGCTGCCGCACCTGCAGCCACTGCGTCAGTTACTGAAGAAGCAAAGCCTGAAGCTAAAAAGGAAGAGAAAAAAACAGAAGAGGAAGAAAAAGAAAAAGAAGAAGCAGCGCTTGAAGGACTTGGAGCCCTATTCGGATAAACGGCTACTTTGCTCTCTATTTGGCTTCTCCATTCTATAACTTTTAGAGCATTAGCTGCAAAACATCTTCTTATACATATAGTTTAAATGATTTCCTAAAAACCTTAATGTGAGACGTTATGAAGTTACTTTCAGTTTGAGGGATTAGGTTTGAAGAAACGCTTTCCTGAAAAGGAGTATCATGTTCCCTTTTTCGACGAGGAAGGCTACATTAGGAAATTGTGCCCGAAATGTGGCGAATACTTTTGGACACAGCTCCCAGACATGGAAACTTGCGGAGAGGCCAGTTCCGAGGGATGCGCGTTATATACATTCATTAATAATCCGCCAACTCGAAGAGCTTACAGTTTACGTGGGATGCGGGAGGCTTTTTTGTCCTTTTTTGAGAAGCGTGGGCACAAGAGGATGAAGCCTTATCCTGTGGTGGCGCGGTGGAGAGACGACTTATACCTCACAAGCGCTAGCATAGTTGATTTTCAACCTTATGTAACCAACGGCATAATTCCGCCACAGGCAAACCCCCTCGTTATTAGTCAACCTTGTATCCGCCTAGTTGATGTCGACAATACTGGCCCCACTTTCGGTCGCCACTTCACCATTTTTGAAATGGGGGGGCATCATGCTTTCAACTATCCAAGTAAAGAGGTCTATTGGAAGGATGAAACTGTAAGATACCATCATGAATTTGTTATAAAAGAATTAGGGGTGCCTTCTGAGGAGGTAATTTATAAGGAAGATGTGTGGAGCGGAGGTGGAAATGCAGGACCTGACTTGGAGACTGTTGTGCGTGGGCTTGAATTAGCAACCCTAGTGTTCATGAAGTTTAAAGTTGTCGATGACAAATTTGTAGAATTGCCTATTCGGACAGTTGACACAGGTTACGGCATTGAACGCTACACGTGGCTATCACAAGGCGCCGTAAGCGGGTTTCACGCAATCCACAAACAAATTTTAGATGCTATTTTCAAGATGGCATCCATAGGTCCAATTGACCCCAAATTGTTAGCCGAAGTGGCGAAGTTTTCAGGCGCCTTTGGTCTTGAGAAAACTACTAAGAGAGGAGGCTCATGGAGTAAAGCTGCAAAACACGTTGGGATGACAACTTCAGAGCTAACCAGATTCCTCCTACCTATAGAGAACGCCTTTGCAGTGGCAGATCACACGAAAAGTCTAGCATTCATGCTTGCGGAAGGGGTTGTGCCCTCCAACGTTCAAGAAGGATACCTAACCAGACTATTGATTCGCCGCACCTACCGCCTACTAAAAGCTTTAGGCATCGAAGATAGGCTAAATGACATAATAGACTTGCAAATCAGCGAATGGTCCTTAGACTTTCCCTACCTGAAAGAGATGCGCGCCGAGATTTTGGAAATGCTCTCGGTGGAAAAGCGAAAATTCGAGCAAACATTGAAGAGAGGCAATGCTCTAGTCATGCGGATTACACAAGATTTGAAGTCGAAAAGAAAACAGCAGATTTCCACCGAAACTTTGTTGGAGCTTTACGATTCCCATGGGATTCCCCCGGAGGTAGTACAGGAGAGTGCTACTAAAGATGGAATAAAGGTGAAGACTCCTGAAAACTTTTACAAAATGGTCGCCGAACGACACCTTCAGATGCCTCCAAAGGAGATAGCTGCCGATAAAAGATTTGGTTTTGTTACTGACCTGCCTGAAACTCGCATGCTCTACTACGAAAACGCATATCAAACCGAGTTTGAATCCAGAGTTCAACGTGTTTTAGACAATAACCAAGTGATTCTCGAACAGACGGTTTTCTATCCAGAAGGCGGAGGACAACCAGCTGACAAAGGCGTTTTAGTGTTTAATGGAAAGAAAGCAGAGGTCGTTGACGTTCAGAAAGTTGGCAAAGTCATTGTTCATGTGGTGAAAGGCGCTGTTCCAAAAGAAGGTGAAAAGGTCAAGGGCCAGATAGATTGGGATAGACGAAGCTATTTGATGCGAGCTCACACAGCCACACACCTCATTATGGGGGCAGCGAGAAGAGTTCTCGGTCAACATGTCTGGCAAACAGGCACTCAGAAAAATGTTAAACAGGCAAGGCTGGACATCTCCCACTATCAGCGACTAACACCTGAAGAAGTAAACAAAATCGAAGCTTTGGCAAATCAAGCAGTAACCGACATGATTCTAGTCGAAACCATATGGCTGCCACGAGACCAAGCTGAAGCAAAATATGGCTTTAGGCTTTACCAAGGTGGCGCTGTGCCTGGAAAGGAGATTCGCGTAGTCAAAGTGGGTGATTGGGAAGTTGAAGCGTGTGCAGGCACCCACGTAAAGAACACGGGCGAGATTGGGTTCATCAAAATTCTTCACACCGAACGAATTCAAGACGGTGTAGAACGCATAGTCTACAGCACTGGACGTTACGCGGTTGAAGCTAGCCAAAGGAAAGAAGAACTACTTCGAAAACTTTCTGAAACGTTAAATGCTCCATTAGAAAAGCTGCTGCCCACCATAGAACGCGTCCGCAAAGAGTGGAAAGACATTCGGCGTGAGAATAAACGTCTCATTGAAGAGCTTGCGATGCTTCAAAGTGGTAGAGGATTAGAACATATTGCTGTTACCAAAAAAATTGACGACGTAAAACTTGTAATACAAGAATTTGAACCAATCAATGTTGACCGTATGATAAGAACCGCAAACAAATTAACAGAAAAAGAAACTGCTGCAACCACGTTCTTTTATGGTAAAGAAGAAAAAAATGCACGGTTTGTTGTAATGGCTGGAAAGATGGCAATTAAGAAAGGCATAGATGCAAGTGAAATTGCAAAGGAAGCAGCGAAGATGATAGGCGGTGGGGGAAGCGGCAGAATAGACTTCGCTCAAGGTGGTGGAACAATAGTCAACAAACTCGACGATGCAATTCGAAAAGCAGAAGAAGCATTGAGACGCCAATTGAAGAAAAAGACAAAATAGATAAAAGCAGCTATGTACACTAATGTAGTGGTGCTAAAAAATGAGGGATCGATACCTCACTAGATGTTGACAAAACCTTTAATACTACGCCGACTAATCCAGAAACTTTCATGGAACTTCTACACCAAATTGAAGCCAAATGGCAAAAAGCTTGGGAAGAAGCAAAAGTTTTCGAAGCAGATCCAGACCCCAAGCGAAAGAAGTGTTTTGTCACTTTTCCGTATTCATATGCAAACGGACCGGTCCACGTTGGACACGCTTTCACAGCAACACGAGTTGACGCCTATGCACGGTTCAAGCGGATGCAAGGCTACAACGTTCTGTTTCCATGGGCATGGCACTGGACTGGACAGACTATTGCAGGCGCAAGCGAACGCGTAAAGCTGGGAGATAAAGAATTCGTCAAGGCGTTGCGAGAAATCGACGGTGTCCCAGAAAAAGAACTAAGAAAGTTCGTTGACCCAGTTTACTTAGCTTCGTATTATACTAATGAAAATAGAAACACAATTCGCCGCGCTGGTTTCTCCATCGACTGGCGAAGAGAATTCCACACAACCTTGCCCGCGTTCAGCAGATTCATCGAGTGGCAATACAAAAGACTACGAGAAAAAGGATACGTTGTCAAAGGAACACACCCAGTAGTCTGGTGTCCCCACTGTGAAAGTCCAACTGGCGACCATGATCGTCAAGAAGGCGAAGGCGTCACGCCAGAAGAATATACGTTGATGAAATTCAAATACGAAGATGCTTTTCTGCCAGCTGCCACCTTCAGACCAGAAACAATCTACGGCGTGACAAACATTTGGCTACACCCCGACGCAGATTACGTAGAAGCAAAAGTGGACAAAGAAAAATGGATAATCAGTGAAGCAGCCGCAAACAAGTTAAAAGAACAAAAACGAAAAATCACCATAGTCCGCCGCTTTAAAGGAAAGAAATTCGTAGGAAAAAAGGTTACAAGTCCCATACTTGAAAAGCAACTGCTTATTTTGCCTGCATGGTTCGTGAACGCAGAACACGCAACAGGAGTAGTATACAGCGTTCCAGCCCACGCACCTGTTGACTGGCTAGCATTAAAAGATTTGCAACAAACACCTACTTCTCTGAAAAAGTTCGGAATCAAACCAGCCACTGTAAAAACGATTAAACCAGTCTCCATGATTCACGTAGAAGGATTCGGCGAATATCCCGCCATAGAAGTAGTTAACCAATTGGACGTAAAAGACCAATGCGACCCCAAAGCAGAAGAAGCAACAAAACTACTATACAAAAAAGAGTTTCACAGCGGAGTTTTAAAGGAAAATTGTGGCAAATATGCAGGAAGAACAGTTCAAGAAATCAAAGAGGCGCTCATTAACGATTTAAAGGAAAGAAACATCGCAGACACCATGTATGACTTGCCTCAACAAGTCACATGCAGATGCTTAACATCCTGCATCGTCAAAGTGTTAGAAGAACAATGGTTTCTAAAATATAGCGATCCAGAATGGAAGAATAAAACCAAAGAAGCCTTAAACCACACAGCAATCTCTCCTGAAACCGCTAAACCATGGTTCCTCAGTACCATTGACTGGCTAAAAGACAAGCCATGCACCCGCAAAAGTGGCTTAGGCACTCCGCTGCCTTGGAACAAGAAATGGATGATAGAAACCTTAAGCGACTCCACAATCTACATGGCATTTTACACCATTAACAAACATATCAAACAACACAGCATAAATCCCCAACAACTAACACCCGAAGTCTTCGACTACATCTTCTATGGAAAAGGTAACTTAGACGCAGTAGCTAGCCAATCCAAAATAGCCAATCAGGTTTTACAGTCAATGCGAAATGAATTCCTATACTGGTATCCAGTTGACATGCGGAACTCCGCAAAAGAACTAATACCAAACCACCTCACTTTCTTCTTATTCCATCATGTAGCTCTCTTCCCACCGGAATACTGGCCAAAAATGATAGGCGCCAACGGCATGTTAATGGTTGAAGGAAAAAAAATGTCAAAATCAAAGGGCAACTTTGTCACCTTTCGAAATGCTATCAAGCAATATGGCACCGACTCTACACGTTGTGCGTTGCTGCTCGGCGCCGAAGGCATGGACGACCCGGACTGGAGAAGCGAAAATGTTAGAGATGTTAAAAATAAGCTCGAATCCTTCTACAGACTGACAGAAACTATAATCGCCGAAGCAAGAGACGAAAAAACAGGACGATTGGAAGACTGGCTATTTAGTGTGCTACAACATAGAATTAAGACAGTCACCAACAATATGGAAATGCTGAAAACTCGCACCGCCTTAGAAAACGCTTTCTTTGAAGTTTGGAATGACTTCCGCTGGTACGCTCGAAGAAAAGGTGATATGAAAGCTAAGACCTTACTAGAAGCCTTGAAGATCTGGACACGATTACTAACGCCTTTCACACCCCACATTTGTGAAGAAATTTGGAACAGAATAAGTGAAAAAAACTTTGTCTCCCTAGCTCCATGGCCAAAGTATGACGAAAGCAAAGTTGATCTTGTTGCGGAAGAAAGCGAAACCTTAGTTAAATCGGTGTTAGACGACACCCTAAGCATAATTCGAGCAACAAAAATAACTCCAAAGAAAATATACTATTACACAGCAGCGCAATGGAAATGGAAAGTATATCAAAAAGCTTTGACATTGTCTATTGAGAAAGAACGGTTTATTCAAAGCGACTTGATGAAGGAGCTGCTGAAAAACGAAGAAATGAGGAAGATGGCGAATAAAATCGCAAAGTTTACCTCCCAAATCGTTGACGAAATAAACCGAACGGGGCAAGATAGAAAAGAAAAGCTGCGGTTGATAGGAATGCTCCGCGAAGCTACAGTTTTAAAAGAGGCAGAGATTTTTCTAAAGCAAGAACTAAATGCTGAAATCCAAGTTTACGTAGAAGACGACCCGCAACGGTATGACCCAAAAAAACGTGCTCAACTAGCAAAACCCTATAGGCCAGCAATCTACATAGAATAAAAATATTCAAAGCCGCATTCGAAACACTGACAAAACGTTGGAGTTTACTTTAATGTGATAGTTCTTCCGCCCACCTGAGCTTGTAGTAACATAGTAATCCTCATCCTTTCGCAGCTTACTCCCATACAAAAGAGCTAAAATAGTTCGGCTAATGTTTATGGTGGTTAACTTTTCACTCGGCATCCTATCCTCTATTTCCTTTTTCAACCGCCTCGGATTAATCGTATAGATAATGCCATGGTGCGGGTTTCCTTTTTTATAATTTCTTTCCATGTCCGCGATAACGTAGAGTATCAAATCGTAGTATGGACTTTTCTTTTTTTCGATAAGGTGAAGATAATTAACTAAAGGAATGGGAATTTGGTGATCACGATCCGTGTGGAGGGACATCCGCCTTCCCCTATATATAAGTTTTAAGGGTGCAAGATTTAAGTTTTGACTCTATATAAATATTTATAGAATATTATTCCGTGCTTGTAGAAGTTACATGTGAAAGGATTATATTTTTGCGTAGTCCTTAGTGTAGTAGCAGGGGCCCGTGGCGTAGCATGGATATCGAATTGCCAGAAAGCGCGTCGGCCCTCTAAGCCGGAGATCCTGGGTTCGAATCCCAGCGGGCCCGCCACTCTAGAAGAACATTTGACCTATCGCCTCAACGAATCCTCCCCCTTTTTTCTGTGAATTGGTTTTGGAATAAAAGTTTCTCTTTGATTTTCTCGTGTGTTGCTATTTGGCGAGTCGAAAATGGCAAAGCGAGGTTGCTCTAGGGGGCTAAAGGTGGAGTTGGAGGTTTCTTCCTTTTGTGTTGCGGTGTGATCCTTCAGTTTAAGAAGTGGGGTTTCGGGCTGTCAGTAAGGCTGGTCATCCTGTGAGGGAGATGTTTTGGTTACCAGTTTTTGTTGTAGTTTCCTGCTGCGGCTACTATGTCGAAGATGTCTACGTCTCCGTCGCCGTCTATGTCGCAGTTAGGATCGTATTTTGGGTCTCCTTCTTGAGAGTTGTAGGCGCTAGCCATCCTTACTATGTCGAATATGTCAACGTCGCGGTCTCCATCGACATCGCCTGAAATAGTCACAAAAACCCAGCCATCAACAAACGTGTTGTCCGCCGTTTCTGTCTCGCCCTCAACAGGCTCCGCATAAGCCCATACAGTGTAGTTGCCAAAGACAAAGCCTGTAGTGTTCCACGTGAATGTGACTGTTGTAGAGGTGCCGTTTGTGAGGTTGATTGTTTGCTGTTCGATTATTGTTTCGTTGGCGTATAAGGTGACGTTGAAGGACTGCGTTGAGAAACTGTGATTTACGATTTCTACTTCTATGGTTGTGTTGTAGTTCTGTCCAACTATGGTTTTTGATGGCCTCGCTTCGATTATTTCCACGTTTGGAGGTATAAATTGGACGGCAACCTGGTCTATCGGGGTGTTCCATGTCACGGTGTTGTAGTGAATTGTGAAGTTCCCGTCGGAAAGCACTTGCGGTATTAGTGAGCCTTCAGGAAATGTTGTGTTTATTGTATAGGTCAGGTTTTTCCCAAAGGGATAAAGCAAAGAGCCATTAAGCCACGCTGTGTCGCCTTCTTGAAGGGCGTCTACCGACACGATCTGCATTCCCTGGACATAGGTTGAGTTCATCCAGAACTCGAGGCCGAGCAGCCCTTCATAAGGCGCGCCCGTTGCCTCAAGTATGAAAGTGCTGTGTTCGCCCTGCCATTCAAGGCTTGTCTGCGTTGCATTGAACCCGAGATTTGAGAGCATGGTTGACCTAAATGCGGAGTCGGAAAGCAGTGTTAAATATACTGCGGTCAAGTTGTAGTCTACACAAAGAATCGCTTGGGCTTGGGTCTGATTAAAGCTGACGTTCATGTTTAGCGTATCACCAAAGCCTGTATCGTTCGTGTAGTCAACTTGTCCTGCGAAGGACATTAAAACAACAGGGTCAACCTCCTGAGCAGAGTCAGCCCCTATCTCTGCATCACTGACTTCCTTACCCTCTTCGCTCGGAGACCAAAGAATACTCCATACATTTCCGATAACTTGTACAATGTCGAGGAAGCTCCCGAGATTTTTAAGAAATAGTTTAGCATCCAAGACCTCGTTGAACGCCTGTTTCACGATTTCCTCCGCCGCCAATGTAATTCCAAGCTTGAGTGCAGCTTTTGCGAAGGCCTTCACCAATATGTCTAGGAGTCTTGTTTCTGCATTGGCTAGGATGTGCTTGAAGCCTGCAATATAGGCTCGGGCATAGTTCCAAAGGCTTATTTTCTCAGATTTGCGTAGAAAGTCTACGGTAGCAAAATAGGCGCCAAAGGGATTGTAAGTGACTCCGACAGCGGTTGTCAAGAATTGTAGAAAATCGCTCTGCTCGGCTCCACTGCTTTCCAGGATTCTTGTTGCGTCACGAACCGTCATGTACCCGTTCTCCTCCTCCATCCAAATTTGTCCAGCGTAAAGCACGGTGTATTTTGCAAGCTGCGTCACGATGTCTCCTGTTGCAAACCAGATGGCTGAATACTGCGGCGCAACGATGGACAATATTGGCGTGATGATTGCTTTGGCGGATTTGGTTCCGACTTCGGCAAACCAGTTTCCGAAGGTCCATTTTCGGTATATGATCGTGAAGGACACTCTATCGTTGACAACTGGAATGTTGTGTGCTTCTATTCTTTTCGGATCGTCTCCATATATGACGGTGCCCAGTGTGTAGGTGTCTGAACCGATTTTGAGTTGGACGATGTGATGGATGTCGAATTCTTTGTTTGCGGCGTCGAAGCTTATGCTTACCTTGGATGGTTTTCCCGTTTCTGGGCTGCGTTCATCTACGCTTGTTATCTTGATGTTAGTCACGTCAAGGGCATTAAGCTTGGCGGGATCGTTCACGTAACTGCGTGGGCCGTTCCAGAAGTCGGGGCGGAGGCGTTCCTGGTAGTATTTCACGGTTGGTGAGGTTATGATGTTGTAGGTCGTAGAGTCTACGTTGAGAGGTGCTGTAGCTCTGTCGGAGATTCTCAGGTTTAGGAGGGAGGCATTGAAGTCCACGGTGTATTGGCCGATCGCCGATGGAGCATCCACCTCCATGTAAGTAGTGAT